>JAEWQS010000189.1 GCA_023399095.1 Bacillota bacterium | reverse complement strand
TTTTTGATCCAAAAGCTTAATACATCTTACCTTTGTAATCTTTTCCATCTATCACACATAGATCCTTATAAAACAATTGAAACCAGATAAATGCGAATGTTCGTCTTTTATTATATCGGTATATTTTTGCAATACTTAATAGGAATAATAACTATTACGATTAATTTTTTAATATTTCTATGAAAGAATTGATTTGTTGGTTATGAATATATTGCATTGCTGCCATAATAGATAAACGTTCGTTTCCTTAGCAGAAGGCGCTCTCTGCATGAAAAAAACGCCTCGAGCTTTTAAATAACTTTAACATGCTTCAAATGGTTCGTTCTTCAGACGTTTGATGGAGGCTTCGAGCTCCGGCATGATAATCTTTGTTTTGGTCGCGAAGCACAGAAAGATACAGCTCTTTCTTGCTGGCAATATGAGAATAGAGCGATTGTTTCTTCAATCCAACTGCTTGCACAATATCCTGCATTGAAGTCCTTCATAACCAATTAAGGCAAAGAGGCGTAATGCTGCTTTCTAATCTTTTTCGTCACATAAAAATATAGTACGGAAATTGCGGACGAGGCGCTAACAACAAATCGTTGCAGCTGTGTAAAAAGTTCGTTGATCTGCGGATACTGGATAGGTTCAAACCAACAAGATACGGTCAGATCTTTATGGGTATTTTGCAGATGTCGAGGCTGAAGACGGCATTGTATAATGCCGCCTCAGACTATCACCTCTTAAATGTGTTTTTTGATTTCTTATATAAAATGCAGAATCACGCCGACAATCGTTCCGATCACGAAGGATGATGCAAGCACAACAGGCACCGATTTCTTCTCGTCCTTCGCGATAAGCAGCACGAGGGGCAGCGCACAAACGAGATATACAATCCCTCCCTTTATCCACCACCAAAGTGCAGTATTCAGGTTTGCGAGGATAACAGGCATAATTACATGAAACACAAAAGCAGATGCGACTGACAGCCGGTTAAGTTTGTTTTTAATCATCGGTATCACATCAATGATGCCAAATCCAACGCCAATTAATAACGGTAAAATAAACTCCCTCATTATACATTTCCCCCATAGTTTCTAATGCTCTGCATATTCGTTGATTTTAGCAGGTTCTTCAAAAAAGCTTCTGCCGATTTTGTAGACTTGTATCTGGGCAGCGATTGAAATACGCCCGAAAGTTGATCCATATGCTCCATTCTGTCCTTATAATCAAGCAGCAAACCGTTATCCAATTGCTCTAAGCTGCTGTACTCAAGCCGGCTTGGGTCAAGCCGTTTCTGCTGCACTGCGTAACCGATTCTTTTTTTGCAATCGCAGCTCCCTGTCTTGGAAAGACCGCAATAGGAGGATAGAAAATCCCCCATCTTCCTGCGGATTCGAGACAGCTTCTGACGGTAGTTATCCGAGGTCATTCCCAAAATCTCACCACCAACGCGGCTGTCGATATGGAACATCGTGCCAAGTATGTAGATGCTCCGGCTTTCAGGATCCAGACATTGCAGCATGACGTTGGTACAAGACATTTTCAGTTCCTCTGAGAGCATGTCCTCATCCACGCCCTTTAGGTCAACCGCGCCGTTGTCGATGAATCCCGCCTCAATATCCTGTCCGTAAAACTCAAAGCTCAGCGGCCGCTGCGCAATCATGGATTTTTTACAGTCTTGCAGATAGTTGACCGCAATGCGGTAAACCCATGTCGAAAAAAGGCTCTCCCTGCGGAAGGACGAGAGATTTGTCATCACACGCACGAGTATCTCCTGTGATGCGTCTTCTGCGTCAGAAACCGTGCCGAGCATTCTTAGTGACAAATTGAACACCAGATTCTGCACCTCGCCAAGCAGCTTTTCCAGCGCATCCTGATTTCCTTCCAACGCATGTGTGATCAGTTCATTTGTGCTTGATTGTGTCATTTTTCCTCCTTAAAGTTTTCATTCAAATAATTAGACAACGAAAGTGGGTATTTGTGACAAGTCAATTGAAAAATATTTTTTTCGAAGGAACGGAAAAATGAGGCTTATGGTTCTAATATCTTTTGATATGCCACCACGTCCAAAAGCTTGCCAAATTTTTGACCAACCTCTTTGTAATGGGCGCATTTCTCAAAGCCCTGTTTCTCAAATAGACGAATACTGGCCGTGTTCTCACCGCATATCGTGGCTATCAGCACATGGATACCTTTTGAGCGCGCATAGTCCTCAATGAACTCAATCGCTTGGCTGCCGATTCCACAGCCCGTTTTGTCATACCGTAAAAAAATCGTGACCTCTGCCGTGCCGTTGTAGGCTTCCCTTTTCTTATACGGCCCCAATATCACATAGCCGCACAGCTCACCCTCACTTAATATCACGAACGTTTTGTATATTGAGCTCCCGAAAAGCACCATCTCCTGCATATCTTTTTCACTGAGCGTTCGCGCATGAAACGTGGCTGTGGTATTCAGCACATAGTACATATAGATATCGAGAACGCTTTGCAAATGCTGTGGCCTAAGCGCTTCAAACTGAATATTGGCCATAAAAATCTCCAAAATGTAACAAAAGTTATGATTTATACTACCATTCTGCAAAGCTTTCGGCAATGTTTACATACTCAGAACCAAAACGTTTCTTTTTGATATATAATGAATTCACATAAAAACAAAAGGGCAGGATGAGACGATGTATTTTCAAAAGGATTATCTGATGCGTCAAGTTGAAGATATGGTGCGATTTATTGCTAAGGTTCTGTTTGGTAAGGAACTGTTTAAATATGAAATAGTAAACGAGGGGAATCTTTCGCAGACTGATATGATGTACGCCAATATAATGGCGCTTGTGTCCCAGAGAAAGCTCTGCGAAGCCGAGGATTTGCTCTATGAATCAGTTGAAAGCGGTAACGTTGATCACGCGCGCATCGCGCTGGATTTCTATGAAACCATAAACGCCTTATCCGACGACGAGCTGGAGATCAGCAACTTCTCGCGTGAGGAGATCAAGGACGGACTCAAGCAAATCACGGCCATTCTGGGCATGGATGTTGACGGCATATTTTAGCCGGCCATAAAACAAACGGGCAAAGGTGAAAAGCCTCTGCCCGTTCGAGCTTGTCGAAAAACCTACGGTTTCCCGCCAGTTTACCGGTTTTGTTTGTTCCTCGCAAACTCGAAACTGCTCAAAACCGCAAGGTGTGGGCTGCGCGGGTGCAACCCGTCTTGCCCACGAATTATACTTAAGGGCTTCTTGGACAGCCTGAAACGGGCAAAGGTGAAAAGCCTCTGCCCGTTCTCTTTATCAGCTTAGTTTGCCTTCATAAGCTTAGCCCTGTCGCCCTTATCCAGCACAGCCTTGCGAAGCCTGATGTTTTTGGGTGTTACCTCGACGAGCTCGTCGTCCGCGATGAACTCAAGTGATTGCTCCAGGCTAAGAACCGTAGCAGGCGTTAAGCGCAGCGCTTCATCTGAGCCGGACGCACGTGTGTTAGTAAGCTGCTTTTTTTTGCAGACGTTAATCACGATATCTTCCTGCCGTGCGTTTTCGCCCACAACCATCCCCGAATACACAGGCATACCCGCACCGATGAACAAGCGTCCGCGTTCCTGCGCGTTGAAAAGGCCGTACGCGGTGGATTCACCCTGCTCATGCGCCACGATAGAGCCTCTCTGGCGCTCAGCGATGTCGCCAGCCCATTCCTTGTAGCCACAGAAGATATGGTTCATGATGCCGTTGCCCTTGGTATCCGTCAAAAATTCGTTGCGGTAGCCGATAAGACCACGTGACGGAATGTTAAACGACATGCGTGTCGTGCCGACATGCGTGCTCATATCCACGAGCGATGCTTTCCTTGGCCCTAATTTTTCTATGACAGCCCCCGCAAAATCGCCCGGCACATCAATCATGAGAAGCTCATAAGGCTCCATGGTCACGCCGTCTTCCTTTTTGAGTATCACGCGCGGGCGCGATACCGAGAATTCAAATCCCTCGCGCCGCATTGTTTCGATCAGAATGGATAAATGAAGCTCCCCTCGCCCCGACACCTTGAACGAGTCGGTCGAATCCGTTTCCTCCACCTTAAGGCTTAAGTTTGTCTCCATCTCGCGCCAAAGCCGCTCGCGCAAATTCCGCGAGGTCACGTATTTGCCTTCACGTCCCGCAAACGGGCTGTTGTTGACGATAAAGTTCATTGATACCGTAGGCTCGTCGATCTTGACGAACGGCAGCGGTTCAATGCATTCGGCGTCACATATCGTTTCACCGATATTGACGTCGGGCAGCCCAGCGATGGCCACGATATCCCCAAAGCGCGCGCTTTCCGTCTCCTTGCGCTTGAGCCCTGAAAATTCAAAAAGCCTCGTGATCTTGACGTTTTGCGCCGATCCGTCCTGACGGCAAAGTGTTGCCGCCAAATTTCTTTGGGCGGAGCCGCGCTCGATGCGTCCGATCGCGATGCGTCCCAGATAATCATCGTAATCGATGCTGGACACCAGCATTTGAAACGGACCCTCAGGTTCACCCTCAGGCATGGGAACGTGCTCGATAATTGCGTCAAAAAGCGGCGTGATATCCGCGGGCTCTTCTTCCAGCTTCATGGAAGCCGTTCCGGCCTTAGCCGACGCGTACACCACGGGAAAATCCAGCTGATCCTCCGCCGCGTCCAGCTCAATGAAAAGATCGATAATGCCGTCCAGCACCGTTTCAGGGCGCGAGCCCGGCCTGTCCACCTTATTGATCACAGCGATGACGTGCTTATTTAGCATCAATGCTTTTTTCAGCACAAAGCGCGTTTGCGGCATACAGCCTTCAAACGCGTCGACAAGCAGCAGCACGCCGTCGACCATGGTCAGCACACGTTCCACCTCGCCGCCAAAGTCTGCGTGACCCGGCGTATCCACGATATTGATTTTCGTTCCCTTATATTCGATGGCTGTATTCTTAGAGAGGATTGTGATGCCTCTCTCCTGTTCCAAATCCTCCGAATCCATCACGCGCTCACGCACCACTTCATTGACACGAAATATGCCTGACTGCCGCAGCATCTGATCGACAAGCGTTGTTTTGCCATGATCAACGTGTGCCACGATCGCAATGTTCCTTATATTCTCTTGTTTATGCATAGTTACCCCAGTTTCTCTATTGTTGAACGCAAATGATTATAAGCTTTTGACGGCAATAATACAAGAAATTTCGTGTAAAGTTCGGATTAAAGCCGTTATCCTATATTTGCGGCAGGTATCCGCACATGGCGATACATAGCAGCCGGACGCCTTTTTCTATCTCGTCATTGTTCAAATGCCCATATCCGAGCAGCAGCTTGTCTTCATGCCGCCCCTTTTCGATACAGTATCGCGCAACCGATGAGATGCGGACACCCTGTTCACGGCATATGGCCTCGACGTTCTGGTCAAAGCGCAGCCCATCAAATTTCACGGCAATATGAAGCCCCGCGGCATCTCCCCAGGGCCGCCATGAATCCCCGAACGCGTCGCCAAGGCTTTTGAGCAGTATTCGGCGGCGCGCGCCGTAGAGCTTGCGCATTTTCTGGATATGCCGATCCAGCCTACGCGTTTGCAAAAAGTCGGTCAGCGCGGCCTGCTCAAACACGGGATTCTGCACGTCTGTGTAGGTGCGAAGCTTGATCCAGCGTTTTTGCAGCTGACGCGGCAGTATCACATAGCCGATGCGAAGCGCGGGATAAAGCACCTTGCTGAACGTACCCACGTAGATCACCCGCTGCGGATCCATCACGTAAAGCGGCGCGATAGGCTCGCCTTCATAACGGAACTCGCTGTCGTAATCGTCCTCGATCACGTAGCTTTCATGTTCACGGGCGAATCGTATCAGCGCGGCCCGCCGCGTGGCGCTCAGAATGGCGCCCAAGGGAAACTGATGCGACGGCGTGACATATACAGGGCAACCACGTACTGCTTCAAGCTTATCCGTGCGCATGCCCGATTCATCCACGGGAACGGGTATGGGCGTCAAGCCTCTGAGCACAAAGGCTTGGAGCATGCCAGTGTGACACGGGTCTTCAATGAGTATGTCGCTGCTCTGCTCTGCGAGCAGTTCGGCGAGCACGTGCAGCGCATGTGTCGCCCCTGCGGTGATGAATATATCCTGTGGGTCTGCTTTTATGCCGCGACTGCGATAAAGATATGCCGCGATCTCTTCACGCAATGGCAGCGACCCCTGTGCACCCGAATAGCCAAAAGACGCAAGCGACAGCTCTGTTGTGGCTTTTTTGAGGCTCTGCTCAAACGAGAAACGCGGAAACGCGCGCAAATCGGGCTGCCCTGTTTTAAAGTCCGCCGCGTACTTCTTTTCGCTTCGCGCTTTTCTTCGAGGCTTTTGCTCAGGATTTGAGTCCACAATCAGCCCGGGCGCCACGCGCGTGGGCGCACCCTGATGCGCAATGATAAAGCCTTCGGCGAGCAGCATATCGTATGCCTCGCAAGCGGTGCTCCGCGACACAGACAGCGCCGACGCGAGCTCTCGTGTGGAGGGCATCACGTCTCCCTCCTTGAAGCTTCCGTTCATCATGCGATGCTTAAAGGCGTCGTATATCTGCCGCTTAATTGGCACATCGCTTTCCCTGTTTAGCTCGATTCCCCACATGACAGCCTCCTACTGGCCTGCTCAAATTCGCGCCATACTGGTGCTTTAAGCAAACCAGTTTGCTTGGTAGAATCATATCACAGAATAACGGCTTTTGAAAACAGCAGGGAGGAAAAACTTTGAAATTGTCCGGACCACTCTATCTTACCGGGGCGTTTGCGCTTGCAGGCTCGTCAGTGATCTCCGCAAGACTCTTATCCGGCCATGTCGGCACATTCACTATTACGGCGGTAAGCCTTGTCTTCGCGCTGATTGCGCTGATTCCGCTCTGCGCAGGCAAGCTGAAACAGACAATCAAACAAATGCGCCGCGCAGATGTTGTGATGCTATTGCTGCAGGCGCTGTTCGGCATATTCCTTTTTCGGTTGTTTCTGCTTCAGGGAATCCTGCGCACGAGCACTGGCGAAGCGGGGCTGCTGACAGGCGCCACGCCCGCCATCACCGCCGTGCTCGCATGGGTCTTTCTCAAGGAACGTGTCTCACCGCACAGTCTAGCGGGCGTCATATGCACCGTCGGCGGTGTGCTGCTCATACAGGGGCTAGCCACAAGCCATCTGTCTGCCGAGCACTTACTGGGAAATCTGCTCGTCATCGGTGCCGCGGCAAGTGAATCTGCGTTTAACATCATGTCACGCGTCAGTGCCGTAAAAGCCGAAAAACATGCTCCGCTCAATCCGATCGTACAAACCACGCTGGTATCGGCACTCGCGCTCGTTTTCTGTATTGTTCCGATGATGTTTGAACAGCCTATTGAAAAGCTGGGCGCCCTTGGCATGACGGAATGGCTCGCGCTCATCTGGTACGGCGTGTTCGTGACGGCGCTTGCCTTTATCTGCTGGTACGCGGGCATCAAACGCTGTAATGCCAGCACAGCCGCCGCGTTTACCGGCATGATGCCGTTTACGTCGCTGTTGCTCTCCGTGCTGCTGCTCGGCGAGCATGCGGGCTTCGAGCAATGGGCAGGCGGTGCACTCGTGATATGCGGTATGGCGCTGATTGGCATAAAAAAAGAAACGAAGCAAAAGTTGCTACTTTCTCACGCCGAGAATATGGATGAAACGAATGTTTAAGAACTGGTTTGAAGAGAGAGAGCGGTCAAGACTGTCAAACGTATGTGTGGCGACACGGATACCGTCCAGCCCCGCTCCCTTGTCCACCGATAAGACTGTGTATGGGAAAAGCGCGACGATGTGCCCGCAAACTGTGAGATGTCCCTCGCCTGCACCTCATCCATGGAGACCTCTTTGCCGACATGCCCCACGCCAGATTTTCGCACAAGGAAGTTATAAAGGTATGGCACACCCGTCCACGACGGCGAGTGGTTGTTGGCGCTGAAGTAATACCAGCCAAACGTCGGCTTATAGTTCATCACGCCGCCGCCCGCGTAAAGGCACTGCGACACAAAGTTGGTGCAGTCTCCGCCAAGTTTTTCATAATCATAATATTTGGGGTTACGAGACAACGCCCACTTGCGTGCGTACGCAACCGCCGCATCCCGATCATAAGTTGCCAGTGCCATTAAAAAAGCGCCTCCCCAATCGTCTCATTTATACTATGTGGAAGACGCTTTATTTGCAATTTTCTTAGATTAACTGATAGCGTTGCAATGGTTTATAGATCAGCTTGCCCTCTTCGCGTGTGCTTTCAAACAATATCACTTCGTTCACCTGAAAAGAAGCAGGCTTAACTGGAATGCAAGCCACATCAATTGCGCCGAGCGGACGAAATTTGCGCACCAGCGTGATATGCGGACGAAAGCGTCTTGTCTCCTTCTCAAAGCCGCGTTTCTCAAGCGCCGCTTCCAGGCTGTCATAGAGGGCGGAAAGCTTATCTCGCTCCCCGCCCACCTTTACCGATACGATATCTCTGCCGAAAACTTGCAAACCCTCACAAGTCAGCTTCAAGGTTCCTTTTTGCGCTTCGCTTATCGCTTCACAAATGCCGTCGTTCTTGGCTGCGGATACCTCACCCAGAAATTTAAGCGTCATATGCAGGTTTGTCCTGCTTGTGAAATTGCCGCTGCCAAGTTCCTTTAGCTCCTGCTGCAATGCCGACAGGTGGTCTTCACAGCCCGTCTTCACGCCGATAAATACACGCATTGCGCTCCCTTTCCTTACGCCATCAGCTTGCAGATGTTGTTGCTGAACGAAAGCGGGTCTTCCACGCTGAGTCCCTCCATCAGCAGCGCCTGATTATACAGCAGGTCTGTAAAGAGCTTGAACTTTTCTTCATCATGCTCAAACGCGTCTTTGAGTGCGGTATAGACATCGTGACCCGGATTCAGTTCCAGCACCTTTTCCGCCGCGATGTTCTGATTGCCCGGCATTGTCTTTAATATCTTTTCCATTTCGATGGACACATGGCCTTCGCTGATGAGGCACACAGGATGCGTTTTGAGCCGTTTGGATAAGCGGATATCCTTGATTTTATCGCCAAGCAGCTCCTTCATCTTATCAAAGAGCGCCTTATCGTCTTGTGCTTGAGTCTGCGTCTCCTTCTTTTCCTCTTCCGTCTCAATGTCCACATCGCTGGCCGATACGGACTTAAATTCCTTCTCCTTGTAATTCATGAGCACCTGAACCGCAAATTCGTCCACGTCCTCGGTAAGATACAGAATTTCATAGCCCTTGTCGAGCACCATCTCGGTCTGCGGCATTTTATCGATACGTTCCACGGATTCACCCGCCGCATAGTAAATGAACTTCTGATCTTCCTTCATGCGATCCACGTATTCGGCGAGCGTGACCATCTTTTTCTCAGACGACGAGTAGAACATGAGCAGATCCTGCAAATCTTCCTTGTCCGCGCCGAAGCTGTTGTACGTACCGAATTTTAATTGTCTGCCGAAGGACTGATAAAATGCCTCATACTTCTCGCGATCGTTCTTTAGCAGACCTTCCAGCTCAGATTTGATTTTGTTTTTGATATTCTTAGCGATCAGCTTGAGCTGACGGTTATGCTGCAACAACTCTCTTGATATGTTGAGAGACAGATCGTCTGATTCCACCATGCCGCGCACAAAGCTGAAATAATCCGGCAGCAGATCCGCGCACTTGTTCATGATGAGCACGCCGCTCGCGTATAGCTCCAGCCCTTTTTCGAAATCCTTGGTGTAAAAATCATACGGCGTCTTTTCCGGGATAAAAAGAATCGCATTGTAGCGCACCGTACCCTCGGTTTTGATGTGCAAATGCGAGACAGGCTTATCAAACCCGAAATGTTTCTCGGAATAGAACTGCTCGTAGTCTTCATCCGTGAGCTCGGCTTTGTTTTTGCGCCAAATCGGTACCATGCTGTTAAGCACCTGTTCTTCCACGACGGTTTCATACTCGTCCTTGGTGCCCTCTTTGAGGCGGCTCTCCTGCATATCCATTTTGATGGGATAGCGGATAAAATCGGAATATTTCTTCACGAGGGAACGCAGACGATACTCCTCCAAAAACTCGTCGAAGTTTTCATCATCGGCGTTTTCTTTGATGTGCAGGATGATCTCCGTTCCCACGCTCTCTTTGGCACAGGGTTCGATGGTATAACCGCTGACCCCTTCAGACTCCCATTTGAAGCCCTCTTCACTGCCCAGCGCCCGGCTGACCACGGTCACCTTGTCTGCCACCATAAACGCAGAATAAAAGCCCACGCCAAACTGTCCGATGATATCGTAGCCGTCTTTTATTTCGTTTTCTTTCTTGAAATTTAATGAGCCGCTCTTGGCGATGGTGCCAAGATTGCTTTCCAGCTCTTCCTTGGTCATGCCGATACCCATATCGATCATGCGCAATGTCCTGCTCGTTTTATTGGGTATCAGCTTTATGTAATAATCCGCACTGTTAAAGCTGATGGATTCGTCCGTTAATGCCTTGTAATAGATTTTGTCGATCGCATCGCTCGCGTTGGAAATCAGCTCCCTTAAAAATATCTCTTTGTGCGTATAGATTGAGTGAATCATGAGATTCAGCAGCTGTTTTGATTCGGCTTTAAACTGCTTTTTTGACATTCTCACCGTCTCCTTTATCAATGTTTTTGTTAGCACTCTTATGTTCTGAGTGCTAAAAAGTATTTTAGCACCATTTCCCTTTCAGTTCAACACCTGCAGCCAAAGAAAAAGAATTATTTACATATTATTTAAGTTTGTCGAAAAACCTACGGTTTACCGCCAGTTTACCGGTTTTGCTTGTTCCTCATAGACTTGGAAACTGCGCAAAATCCCGGGGTCCTCAAAAAGCGTTGCTTTTTTGAGGTTGATCCAAGGTGTGGGCTTGCGCGGGATTGGGGTCCCCGAAAAGCCGTGCTTTTTGGGGTAAATCATAGCCCGTCTTGCCCACATATTATATTTAAGGGATTTTTGAAAGTCCGAAGGCCTTTCAAATGCAGACCTCAAAGTTCATTACTTTACACATTGTATGTTGTCGCTGCCGTATCGCCGCCCTCGCCCGTCCAGTTGGTGTGAAAAAAAGTGCCTCTCGGCGCGTCAATGCGCTCATACATGTGCGCACCAAAATAATCACGCTGGGCCTGAAGCAGGTTCGCAGGCAAAGCTTCGCATGTGTAGCCGTCGAAGTCATTCAGCGCCGCGCAAAGCGCAGGCATAGGCACACCGTGCCGAATCGCTTCCGCCGCCACGTTGCGCCAAGCGGGCAAAAGCTGCTCAATTGTGGTTTTAAAATATGGATCCAGCAGCAAATTAGGAAGACTTGGATCGAGCTCAAAAGCTTCCTTTATTTTATCAAGAAAAACGCTGCGGATTATACACCCGCCGCGCCACATCAGCGCAATGCCGCCATAATTCAGATTCCAGCCATAGCTGTTTGCCGCCGCGCGCATCAGCGCGTACCCTTGCGCGTATGAGATGATTTTGGACGCATACAGCGTTTTTCTCAAGTCTTCGAGCATCGCCTGCTTATCACCTTTGAAGCTGAGTCTTTTTAAGCCATATGCGTGCGCCGCAGTCACACGCTCGTCCTTGATCGCAGAAAGACAACGCGCAAAAACCGCTTCACCAATCAGATTCAGCGGCACGCCTTCATTGAGCGCCGCAATTGCCGTCCACTTGCCGGTGCCCTTTTGCCCCGCGCTGTCAAGTATCTTATCGATCAGCGGCTGTCCGTCCTCGTCTTTATACCCTAAAATGTCGGCTGTGATCTCAATCAGATAGCTGTTCAACTCCGTCTGGTTCCATGCCTTAAACACCTCGTGCATCTCATCCGCGCTCATGCCAAGCATATCGCGCATAATCTGATACACTTCGCAAATTAGCTGCATATCGCCGTATTCAATGCCATTGTGCACCATCTTCACAAAATGACCCGCGCCCGTTTCGCCTACCCAATCACAGCAGGGTACGCCGTCTTCCACCTTGGCGCATATCGACTGGAATATAGGATTCACATGCGGCCATGCCTCGGGAGACCCTCCCGGCATCATAGACGGTCCATTAAGTGCGCCCTCCTCGCCGCCGCTCACGCCAGTGCCGACATACAGCAGCCCCTTGCTTTGCACATATTCTGTCCGCCGTATGGTATCAATGAAATGTGAATTGCCACCGTCAATGATGATATCGCCCTCTTCAAGCAGCGGAATGAGTCTGTGGATATATTCATCCACCGCTTTCCCCGCCTTGACCATGAGCATGACCTGGCGCGGTGTTCCCAGCGATGCGACCAGCTCTCCGAGCGAATATGCACCTGTGATTCGTTTGCCTCTTGCGCGGCCTTCAATAAATCCGGTTACCTTGTCCGTCGTTCTGTTGTATATGCTAACGGAAAACCCTTTGCTCTCCATATTCAGCACAAGGTTTTCTCCCATCACCGCAAGACCGATCACGCCAATGTCGTTTTTCATTTCGTCCTCCCCAAAGGCTGTTAATTGCTGCTACTTTTGTTTCCTTATTAAGAGCTTAAGCCCCTTTATCAATTGTCCGTTGAGCATCTCCGCAAGACCATCGATCTGATCACGCGTAAAATCACCCGACATGCCGATTGCACGCAGCGGCATATCCATTATCGTGGCGTCCACCATCTTTTCCACATCATCGCCTTCACTGATCACCAACGACTTCGTTCCAATCCTTTTGGCAAAGAAAACAAAAATCTTACCGAACAACGTTGATCGCAGCTCGAACACAGGCGAATTGAGATGAAATGGCCGCACCGCCCGCTTCTCCGGAAGTGGCTTGCCCACCAAAGCCAAAAACTCGTTTTGCGACAAGTCCAGTATCCCATCTGTATGCGGTAAAGAATAGTATGACGGCGCGATACTGCGGTAATCAGGCGCTTCATATTCGGTGGTTGAGGTTATATGCACCGGCGCATTCAGCCGTATGTCCCTGCTGGATGCGCCGACAAGCATCTCATAGTCGCCGCTTTCCACATGCCAGTCATGAATGCGAACATTGTGATAGTTGTATGCTTCGGCACCCAGCTCAAACTTAACTTCCTTTTCTTCTCCCGCCGCCAGCGCAATTTTTCTGAACGCTTTTAATTCTTTTACCGCCTTAAATACGGACGGGTTTTTATGTGAGACATATAGCTGAACCGTTTCCTTGCCCGAAGTCTCTCCGCAGTTTTTAACCTTCAATGTGACGGTCAATTTCTCTGTGTCGGATATGCTTTGGCTGCTTAGCTGCAAATCAGAATACGCAAACGTCGTGTAACTCAGGCCGTGGCCAAACGGGAAAAGCACCTCTTTTTGAGCGGCATCATAATAGCGGTAGCCCGTGAAAATGCTCTCTCTATACTGTGCGATGAGCTTGTCATTGGCAAAATGCTTATAACAGGGTGTATCCGAAAGCTTGAGCGGAAAGGTTTCCGCGAGCTTGCCCGAAGGATTGGCAATCCCGAGCAGCAGATTCACCGCCGCTTTGCCGCCCTGACAGCCGCCGAGATAGGTAAGCAGAATCGCCTTCACTTTGTCCTTCCATGGCATCGTCACCGCGCTGCCGCATTGAAGCACCACCACCACATTTTTGTTGACAGCCGCCACGGCTTCAATGAGCTTGTTGTGAGCTGGCGGCATATCAAGGGTGTCGCGGTCGTACCCTTCGGATTCGTAGCTGTCCGGCAGACCCGCAAACACAAACACGATCTCCTTGTCATTTGCCGTGTTCACCGCCTCAAGGATCAGCGCGTCGTCTGGCTCCGTCGCGCAGCGCTTGTATCCATCGGCATATTCAAAATCAAGGTCGAGCGCTGCAAACGCGTCGTATGCGTTATCCAGCTCATACGGGTTGATCTTGCTGCTGCCGGCGCCCTGATACCGCGGATGCTTAGCCATGTTGCCGATCACCGCAAACCTGCCTTTGGGTTTATAAGGCAGCAGCGCGTCGTTTTTGAGCAACACCGCAGATTCCTCCGCGATATGTTGAGCCAGTTTTAAATGCGCGGCCATGTCGCAAACCACGTTTTGCTTCTTGGCTTCGGAGCTCTTTAATATCAGCTGAACGATACGAACAACATGCTCATCCAGCGTCTGCTGAGAGAGCTGTCCGTTTTCGACCGCGGCCAGCACAAGCTTATCTGTGCCCTTGCAGCCGCCCGGCATCTCCAGCTCCTGCCCGTTCTTATATGATTCGACGGGGTCATGCATCGCGCCCCAGTCCGTGACAAATAAACCTTCAAAGCCCCACTCGCCTCGTGCCACATCCTCCATCAGCCACTTGTTTTCGGAACAGTAGGTGCCGTTTATTTTGTTATAAGCGGTCATAATCGTCCAAGGCTGGCTTTTCTTCACGACCGTTTCATACGACTTCAGATAGATTTCTCGCAGTACCCGCTCGTCCACTATGCTGTCCGACAGAAAGCGCGCATATTCCTGACTGTTGCAGGCGAAGTGTTTGAGGCTTGTGCCGATATTTTTGCTCTGCACACCCTTGACGAATGACGCCGCCATTGCGCCCGTGAGCACGGGGTCTTCCGAGAAGTATTCAAAGTTCCTGCCGCACAGCGGGCTTCGCTTATGGTTTGCGCCTGGCCCCAGCAGCACCGATATGCCCTGATCGTGGCATTCTTCAGCCAAGGCCTCACCCATCTTGTAAATCAGTTCTTCATCAAACGAGCATGCGGTTGTGCACGCAGGAGGAAAGCATGTCGCCGGAACGCTTCCGTTCTGTCCCAGATGATCTTCCTTATCCGGCTGCTTGCGAAGGCCGTGCGGCCCATCCGCCACCATGATGCGCGGCAAGCCGTATTTTTCGAACGTAACGAGATGCCAAAAATCTTCTCCTGACAATAGCAACGCTTTCTCTTGGTTGGTCATCATTTTCACGATATCCCGCGCCTTGCTCATCCCACATTCCTCCTTAGATTAATGTTATTGCTGTTTCTGAACCTGCACCGATGGTTTTTTGATGCCGAGAATAAATCGCGTGGGCGCGAAGCGGCGAAACGCCTCATAAAACGCAATACACGCCGCCAACGTTCCCAGCATGATCGCAAGAAATTTCGCAGCAGGTGATAGGTCGGTTGAGACAATATAGTACGCCAAAATCATCATCACGGATTGATGAAGCACATAGACTGGGTATGATGCATTATTGAAATAAGACAGAGCAGGCGACGGCTTATTAATGTACATGTCCGCAAGACCCATCAAAGCAAGTATCGTGAGCCACACGCAAAGGTTGCGGAGCAGCGCAACGCCGCCCGCAAGCAGATTAATGCCGTCCGGCCAGCCGAGCGAGCTGGCGAGCACAATATACACAGGCGAAAGCACGATTGCCGCGGCCAGCGTCCAAAAGCGCATGCGGCGCACCTTTTCCATCACACCACTTGAGCGGGCGATTAAGAAGCCGAACATGAACAGCAACGCAAAGAAGAAAGGGTTTTTACCCCCTATGGCTGGCAGCGCTTCGGCAGCCGTCATCGGCACAAACGCGAGAAGCAGCACCCATGTTTTTACGAAACCGCTCTCCTTGGGAGCGCGAAGGCGCAGCAGCAGCGGCAGCAGACACAAACTGATCACAAACAGATATAGGATGAACCATAAATGCGCAGGGGTGAAACCGCCGGTGTAGCCGGAAAGATCATGGAAATCGGTAAAATACTGCGCGAGAAACTGTATGTAACCTCCGGTGAAGCCTTCGTGCTGCAGGCTGGCGAAGTAGCCCTGCACAGGCACGATCAGCACAATGCCAAACAACAGCGGCACAAGAAGGCGCAGCATACGTTCCTTTATATATTCTTTGACCGTACGTTTTTGCAGCGCATGGAACGTTGAAAAACCCGCAATCACAAAAAGCAGTGCCATAAACCAGAACCCGATACCTGCGACGAACCATGTCGAGAACGCATTTGTGGCATCCTTCACATAGTTTGGCTCCCACGAATCGAATACCCTTGCGGTGTGGAACGGAAACAACAGAAACACAACAAAAATTCTGAGCCAGTCCAGACCGTATCTTCTCATAAACAAAACCTCACAATAAAATGATGCAGTTTAATCTGTTTTTATTCTTTTGCCTCCGAAGGCATGGATCGACCGTGTTCCGGCGATACACCTGCCCCACTGCAGCGTTCCTGCGGGAACAAACAGCTCATCCCCCGGGTTAAGGACAACCTCCTTGTCCTCAAAGCAGGCAGTGTACTGTCCGGACACGATGACGGTGTATTCGTCAAAATCACGTCTGTGTTTTTTTTGACTCTCTATCTGAATGGCAAGTCCAGAAAGCCATCCGACCGCCTCCAAGCCCTTCATAATAATATCCTTCAATATCCTGCGTGTTTTGCGCGTTGCCGGGGACGCGGTTCTTATCATTTTTCATAAAATCGGGGAAATCTTTGATTATGGCGGCCTCCAATACTTGCTTTAATTTATTTTAAATCCAATAGTCGTTTCATTTTTGCGGCAGTATCTGTTCCAGTTAAAGACGTGTGCACAATCATTTTTAAGCCTGAATTATCTGAAACGTCAAAATTACACACTTCAAAATCCAACAGACCCGCAGAAGGATGATTCAATTGCTTGTACTTTTCACTATTGCTTTCAATTTCATGCAAAGACCACCATAGATTAAACTCCGGACTTTGCATTTTAAGATCATCAATAAACTGAGCGAGCCAAGAATCCTCGATATATTGCCCGCATGTTGCGCGAAACCGTCCCAGCAAACCCTTGGCATGCAGATCCCAATCGACAAAAAGCTGTTTATACACATTTTCTGTGAACATGGCCCAAACGATATTTCGCCTACGAGCGTTCATTTGACTAAAATCACCGAAAAGAAGGCTTGCGGCTTCGTTCCACGCAATGACGTTCCATCGCTGATCTGTCACGAGCGACGGGCAGAGCACCAAGCTATCCAGAACATGCTGCAAAATTGGGCTGACGGTTCCTTGGTATTCGGGGATATCTGCCGGAAGCGGCAGATTCGCTAAAAGATAAAGATGGATACGTTCTTGTTTATCAAGCAATAAAACCTTAGACAGACTATCTATAACTTGAGCAGACACATGAATGTCCCTCCCTTGCTCAAGCCATGTATACCACGTGATGCTCACACATGCCAATTGAGCGACTTCCTCTCTTCGCAGGCCGGGCGTTCGCCGACGCGCTGCCGATGGAAGCCCCACCTGCGAAGGCAAGACTCTTGCTCTTCGCGTTTTTAGAAAATCAGCCAGTTCTTTGTACCGATGCTTATCGTTATTCAAAATCGTCACTATCCTGTCTATTACAATTTATACTAGTATAATTTCACACCTATTTACATTATAAAACTTGTATTATCATAATTCCATAAAACAATTTTAAAAATTGATACAATAATGGAGGAAGAAAACATGAAATTTTTATGGACCACAATGTACGTGAAGAATTTGGAGGAATCGATCTCATTTTATTCCAGCCTGGTAGGGCTTCAAGTATTGCAGCGCTTTCCTGCAGGGCCTGGAATGGAAATCGCTTTTATGGGCAATGGCAATGACAATGAAACATTGGTTGAGCTCATGGCGGACAGCAATAAAAGCACAGTCAGCTTCGGTGAATCCATATCAATTGGTTTTGCTGTCGATTCTGTTGATGTCATGCTGGATACGGTAAAAAGCAAAAACACATCCCTACACAGCGGACCGTTTGAAACGCCTGCTTTCAAGTTTTTCTGCATTAAAGATCCCAATGGCTTGAATGTACAGTTTTTCGAGAAAAAGTAATTGTTGATTCTCTTTGTATTAAGGAATAAGCGGAGGCAGCTTTACTTCTTGAGCTTGTCGAAATACCTACGGTTTTCCGCCAGTTTTCCGGTTTTGCTTGTGCCTCATAGATTCGAAACTGCGCAAAACCGCAAGGTGTGGGCTGCGCGGGCACAGCCCGTCTTGTCCACGAATTATATTTAAAGACTTTTTTGACAGTCTGAAGCGGAAGTAGCTTTACTTCCGCTTATTTTCTGCCTTTTTAATCAATTTTCTTTTAGATACAACCTTTATATTTTAAATGTTTGATTCTATATCACCGCGCCCTCATTACGCGTCGGCACCCTCAAGCGCTAAGTCCTCAGCCGTTATACGGGATTTTTCCAGCGTGCTGTACTCCACCTTGCCCACAAGCGTGGTCGGAAGCTTGTCGCGAAACTCAATGGCACGCGGCACGCTCCATTTAATAAGGTGCTTGCTACAGTGCTTCAAAAGAACCTTCTTGGTTTCGTCCGAAGCCAGCGACGGGTCCTCCAGAACGACGTATGCCTTGACGCTTGTCATCTGATAATCGTCCGGCACGCCCACAACGCACGACCTGAACACAAGCTCATGCGCTTCGAGCACTTGCTCCACCTGCATGGGATAAACGTTCACGCCGGATACCTTGAGCATGCGCTTCTCCCTGCTTTTAAAATAAAGGTAACCGTCTTCATCCATGAAACCGATGTCGCCTGTATAGAGCCATCTAATGACGTTTTCGTCCGTCCGGATGGTCTTGTCGGTTTCCTCGGGGTTGTTTATGTATTCCAGCATCAGCGTGGGGCCAGAAAGCGCGATTTCTCCGGCCTCGCCATATGGCAGCTCTTCCTTTGTCTCCATATCCACAATCTTGGCGAGCATGCCCGGCATGGGAATGCCTATAGCGCCCTTCCGATAAAGATTGGGAGGTGTCAGCACACAGCCTGTCACGGTTTCAGTGAGGCCGTACCCTTCAGCAAGCTCTACCTTGCTGCCTTGGCTTTTGAGCCGCTCGTCAAAACGCGCCTTGAGCTCCGGAGATAAGCTGTCGCCGCCGCTGTAAATGGCCTTTAAGCGGTCGAAGCGAACCTTGTCAAAATTCTTATCTCGCAGCATGGCCTCAAACATTGTGGGCACGCCCGCGATGAACGTCGGCTGATGCTTCCTTAAGCTGTCGATGTAAATCTTCGTGCCGAACTTGGGTTCAAGGAAAATCGTTCCGCCGTTGCAAAGAATCGAGTGTATGCAAATCCCAAGGCCGAATCCGTGAAAGACCGGAAGGATCGCGATGACGCTGTCGTCCTTGGTGAACTCAGCGAAAGGAGCGATGATCGCCGATAGCGCGTTGAAATTGTAGGAGGACAACAGTATGCCCTTGGGCATGTTCGTCGTACCGCCGGAAAACAGCACGACCGCACCGTCCTTGGGATTGATGTCCCGCTCGTAAGGGGATTCTGCCCCGTTGGTTTTCTTAAGGAAGTCCTTCCAGAAAACCACCCTGTCGTCTTCGGGGAGCTTGCTGCCTTTCATGATATTAAAAAGCACCTTCTTGGAACCGGGCAGGAAGTCCGATATCTTCGTAACGAGAAGCTTTTGGTCTGAGCGAAGGATATCCTTGAATCGGTCGTAGAACATGTCCACCGTGACGCACCAGACGCTGTCTGTCTCCTTGACAAAATGCGCAAGCTCACTTGCGGTGTAAAGGGGGTGTGTCATGGCGACGCGTGCCCCGATCTTATTTAATGCATAAAAAAGGAAGAGCGCATTTGGGATGTTTGGCATCGAAAGCAATACGCATTGGCCCGGCTTGATCCCGTAGGCCGAAAAAGAAGCGGCGCATTGGTCGATCATTGACAGAAGCTTTCCAAAAGATATCTTCGCTCCCATGTAGCCGATGGCGGTCTTGCTTGGATATTTCAGCGCGGTATCCCGTAGCAGCTCGTACATCGTCAGGTCGGGGACTTCCGTAAATTCGGGAATGTCTCCGTATAATTTCAGCCATGGCTTCTTGATTCTGTTTCCTCTGTATATTCCATTATCCATTTAATCCACCTCACTCACAAAGTCTCAAGGCATTCCGGATTCTTTAGGTAACTTTCCATGAGCTCAAGGGAGCGCGCAAAGTAAAAACCATCAGCGATCCGTTCGTCCAACGTGACTTTCACCTCAACCATTTTTCTGGAAGTCAGCGTACCGTCCTCCAGCGCCACGGGTATGTACCCAATTCTACCGATGGCGATAAACATAGAGCAGTTCCCCCATTCAAACAGGTGGTGGAACGGCGCCTGAATACCGATGCTCCCAAGATTGGCAATATAAACGCTGCAGCGCAGCGGGTCCACATCCGCAAACATTTTGGGCATATTGAAATAAAAATCCATCCAGCGCAAAAACGCGAAAAGCATACGCAGCAAGAAACGCGGCAGCTTCATGAGCGTTTCGATCACTGCGTCGTCGTCCTTCTTCTCATTATCAGACTTGGCAACTTTGATGTCCCTTTTGAGCTTGTCTATGACATCCTGAAAAGCCGTTTTTTCGTTGAAAGTGAGCGAGACATTTGTCTCCTCGCTTTCGTCCGAGGCCGCCTTCTTAGCGATGAAAGACACCTTGATATCGTTACGTTGATATAGTTTCCTGCCCGATACGAACCGATTGAGGTGCGGACGCTCCTTTAAGAGCTTCACAATGGAGGCAACAAACAACTGAAAAAATTTGAGCTCGACGCCTTCGGCTTTCTTTTTATCGATGTATGCTAATAGGTTTTCAACATCGAGAGCTGTACTGAAATAAACGAGTGATTCTGTCCTGCTGCGCATCATATAGGGAAACATCGCGTTCAATGCATGCACCTTTACAACGCGCCCGTCTCTTTTCGCCATATTTATACCTCTCAGCTATGAAAAATAAGATGATTACATAGAATAATATATCGTAACATATATCAATATGCAATATGCGCAAAGCTGCCTTGAAGACGTATCGAATTTGTTGGAATTATATTCTTTCGTACTTTCATAGAAAATACACACATATATGACCGAAAGCATAAGAATACATTGATTATGGATGGATATCCAGGGTTAGGCCTGTCTGGATTAATATCTGGAACTATAAACAATGTGAATAAGCAAAGCCAACGAAGGAGATAAAAATGAAAAATATATGGGCGGTTTCAATGGTAAGAAATGAGGAAGATATCATTGAATCCTTCTGCAGATACACCTTGCAATATTGCGACGGCCTGTTGATCAGGGACGACAACAGCGTGGATCACACCGGCTGGATTATAAAACAGTTGATTACAGAAGGCTTGCAAATAGTCCCTTTTGAAACACCGCTGTCCGGCACAAGCGATTTTGGCAGATATCAATTTGATGTTTTTAACGATCTTGCCCGGATGGCGTTTGAAGAACGCGGAGCCGACTGGGTCATACCTCTGGATGCGGATGAATTTTTGTTTTGCCCGGATTATTCAGATCCAAGAGTCGAGATCGAAAAATTGGATGAATCCGTTGATTACCGGATCTACTCCCGAACCTATATCTTCGAAGAGCCTCCATCCGATCGTTCCGTTTTTATGCCGTATCAATTCCAGTCATTCCTCCGAAATCCAAAGGAAAAGCGAATGGTCAAAACTCTTTTGAGCAGAAAGCTCTACTTTGGCAGCCGAGCAAAAATAAGCATCGGCCACCATCACATTGAATTCGATGCGGATCCGCATCCCAACACAGAGCTTTCGGCCAGTCTTCTTTCGGCGCACTATCCTTTCAGAAGCGTCGAACAGATGTTGGC
This sequence comes from Bacillota bacterium, assembly GCA_023399095.1. Classification (GTDB taxonomy): domain Bacteria; phylum Bacillota; class Clostridia; order Christensenellales; family SZUA-584; genus SZUA-584. The sequence goes on along the minus strand of JAEWQS010000189.1, from coordinate 63,682 downwards.
AAAAGTCATTATCGGAGAGCTGAATTATAAAGCTTCCTTAAACAGAAACAATTGCGGACTGCATTGGAACATCATGTATGATGCAATTAAAAAATTACAATTGGCAGATTCTAAGCTGGTCAGGCGCTTTAGCCTGTTTTATTCCGGGATTTTTGAAACGGACGTTGATTCACAGGAGCCCGTTGAAACAGAACCGTTCCGTACCGATTTTTTAAAAGAACCCATTTCTCTTAAGTATACAAATCCGCAGCCATACCAATACGCATATCTGGAAAAGATTCTTGCAGGCATGGAATCCATTATCGAAAATTTAAAAAAACGCGTTTCAGATTATGAACAAACCAAAGAAGATCTTGACGCATGCCGCAAACAGATTGTTGGTATAGAAAAATCCTGCTTTAGGAAAATTGCAGGATTCTTCAAAAGGCTTTTATCGTTCAAGTCCGATTTTTAAAAGAGTATATTTAATATCTATTTCTGTCCGTAATACGCGTTCTTGCCGTGTTTGCGCAAGAAATGCTTGTCGAGCAGCGTCTGCTGCAAATTGGCATCTGGGTTAATATCCGTCGCAATATACGCCATTTCAGCGATATACTCCATCACGACAGCATTCTCCACCGCCTTGGTGCAAGACGTGCCCCAGCTAAACGGCCCGTGGTTCGCCACGATCACAGCCCCCACCTGCAACGAGTCAATGCCGCGTTCTTCAAACGTCTGTATGATCACGCTGCCCGTTTCCTTTTCGTAAGCGCCCTTGATCTCCGCGTCCGTCATGCGCCGCGTGCACGGGATTGCGCCGTAGAAGTTATCCGCGTGCGTGGTTCCAAGAGCGGGGATGTCCTTGTTGGCCTGCGCCCAGCTCGTCGCCCACTTGGAATGCGTATGCACAACTGCCTTCACGCCCTTGAACGCCTTATACAGCTCCACATGCGTCGGGGTGTCCGACGACGGGTTCAGCGTCCCTTCCACCCTGTTGCCATTAAGGTCAACCACGACCATGTCATCGGCAGTCATTGTGTCGTAGCTCACGCCGCTCGGCTTAATCACCACGTATCCCGTCTCCTCGTCGTACGCACTCACGTTGCCCCATGTCAGCAGTACGAGTCCGTATTTCACGAGATCGAGGTTGGCTTTCAGGACTTCTTCTTTGAGTTTCTCAAGCATATGCCTAACCCCAGATGACGTCGCCTAATGCGAGCTTTGTCTTAATGCCGTCAATCGTCGTATCCTTGCCGATATGTACGAACTCGATGCCGAGAATCTCAGCGAAATCCGCCATGTTCTCCGCTGTCAGGTCGTACGATATCACGCTGTGATGCGTGCCGCCGCAGCGTATCCACGCTTCGTTGCCCGTAATCATGTCGGGCATGGGCCGCCACATCACGCTGGCCACCGGCAGGTTCGGCATCTTCTGCATCGGCGATATCGCCTTGACATCGTGTACGATCATGCGGAACCGTCCGCCCATATCGACAAGTGTCACGAGTATCGCGTCGCCATCCTTGCCTTCAAACACGAGACGCGCGGGATCTGCTTTGCCGCCGATACCCAGCGGATGCACCTCAATCGCGGGTTTCTCCTTCGCGATCGCGGGCGATATCTCGAGCATATGCGCGCCCAGCACCGCCTCATTGCCATCTTCAAAGTGATAGGTATAGTCCTCAATGAAAGAATAGCCCTTGGTGAGTCCCTGCGACATCGCGCTGATGATGGCCTGCAAGGCCGCCTGCTTCCAGTCGCCCTCAGCACCGAAGCCGATACCTTTGCCCATGAGATTCTGCGACGCAAGACCCGGCAGCTGCTCCAAACCAAACAGGTCTTCGAAGCTGTTCGTGTAGGCGCTGAATCCGCCCGATTCGAGCATCTGTTCCAACGCGATTTCGAGCTTCGCCTGATACTTCACCGCGTCCATGTTATCCGTCTTTATTTCATATTTGCTTTTATACTCATCAATCTTTGCATCCACCTGCGCGTCTGTCACAGCATTGACCTTTTCCACCAAGCCGCCCACGCCGTACGTGTTGACGCTCCAGCCCAGGTCTTTCTCGGCCTGCACCTTATCGCCCTCTGTCACCGCCACGTAGCGCATGTTGTCGCCGAGGCGCATCACTTTTAAGCTCTTGCTGGTCATCGCACCCACCGCGCTTCTCATCCAGCCGCCGACACGGCTTGTGAACGTTGCGTCTTCCCAGTAACCGCAGATAATTTTTCTCTTCAATCTGAGCCGTGACGTGATGAAGCCGTGTTCCCTGTCGCCGTGCGCCGACTGATTGGTGTTCATGAAGTTCATATCGATGGTGTCGTACGGCAGGTTCTTGTTGAACTGCGTGTTAATGTGCAGATATGGCTTATTAAGAATGTTCAGGCCGCCGATCCACATCTTGCTCGGCGAGAACGTGTGCATCCATGTGATCACACCTGCGCATTCGCTGTCGCTGTTGGCCGCGACGCACACCTCTTTGACCTCGTCCGGTGTGGTCACCACGCCTTTACTAATTACCTCAAACGGTATGTTTTTATCCGCGTTGAAGCCATCCGCCATTGTTTGTGCGTGAGCGGCAACTTCTTTTAATACCTCAGGGCCGTACAGATGCTGTGACCCGACAACAAACCAAAACTTATATGCCATGAGTTTTTCTCCTTTTCTTCTATCGTAACGTCTCAACAGCCGACCGCTCTACAGCCAGACCGGCTTGATACCTCTCCATAAACACCGCAAATCCCGCGATGTCCTTTTCGTTCGACTTCACAGTTGTGCATTCTGCGTCTGCGAACACGCGGCTGCTCAGATAATCTGGAAGCGTCCCGCCTTGTTTATTCATCATATACGCCGCAAGCACCGCCATACCCCACGGCCCGCCTTCACCGGCTGTCGCCATAACGGTCACAGGTGCGCCCATCGCCGCAGACATGATCCGCTGGCCAACGTTGGCATCCTTGAAGAAGCCGCCGTGTCCTGTAATGGAATCGAGCGCGGCGCCCTCATCTTCCAGCAGTATCTTAATGCCGATTTTCAGCGAGGCCACGGCCGAATACAGGTGTGTGCGCATGAAGCCCGCCAGATTAAACTCGCCATCCGGTGTGCGTGTGAACAGCGGCCGTCCTTGCGTGAAGTCCGTCACATGTTCACCCGAGATGTAATTATATGAGAGCAGGCCGTCGCAGTCTGAGGCGCCGTTAAGCGCGTTATTTAAGAGCTTGCTATAAAGCGTTTTGGTATCAAACTGCGCGCCAAGCAATTTGGCTGCTTCGCCGAGCAGCTTGACCCATGCGTCGAGGTCACCCAGGCAGTTGTTGCAGTGCACCATCGCCACGGCATCACCGGCAGGTGTGGTGACCATATCGATCTCCGGATAAACTTTGGACAGCGATTTTTCCAGCACAATCATGGCAAATACGCTGGTGCCTGCGCTGACGTTGCCTGTACGCATGCGCACGCTGTTGGTCGCCACCATACCGGTGCCCGCGTCGCCTTCGGGCGGACACATCGGGATACCCGCTTTGAGAGCGCCGCTCGGGTCGAGCCGCTTTGCGCCTTGCTCTGTCAGCGTCCCCGCTTTATCGCCCGCGGGCAAAATCCCCGGCAGAATATCTGAAAGCGTCCATGGCACATCCGCAGTCAGTTTATCAAACTTGCTTATCATGTCGCTGTCGTATTGCCTTGTGGCGTCGTCAATCGGGAACATGCCTGACGCGTCTCCGATGCCCAGCACCTTCTCCCCTGTCAATTGCCAGTGGATATATCCAGCGAGTGTGGTGAGGAAGCTTAAATCCTTCACATGCGGTTCGCCATTGAGGATTGCCTGATACAGGTGCGCAATGCTCCAGCGCTGCGGCACATGGAATCCGAATAGTTCCGTGAGTTTTTCCGATGCCTCGCCCGTGATGGTGTTGCGCCATGTGCGGAACGGCACAAGCAAGTTATCGTCTTTATCAAATGCCATGTACCCGTGCATCATGGCTGAAACGCCGATTGCACCGACGGTATCGAGCTGTAAGCCATATTTGTCGTTCACGTCTTTAGCCATCTGTGCGTAACAGTCGCGGATACCTGTCCAGATATCGTCAAGCGAGTACGTCCAGATGCCGTCTTCAAGCTTGTTTTCCCACGTATGACCGCCCGACGCGATCTGTCTGTGCGTGTTATCGATCAACACGGCCTTGATGCGCGTGGACCCAAGCTCAATTCCTAGGTATGTGTCGCCATTCATAATTGCGCTTTTGTCGAGATGATTATCCATACGTCCTCCTTATTAATGGGGCTTTCTGTCTATTATACAATAGCAATGCCCAAGCCGATAGCGTTTATATCCGATTTTTTCGTGTTTCTCGCACATCTGTTTGTTTTTTAACTACACAAAGCTGGGGGGTACCCAGCCTTGCGCCTAGCTGTGCCGTAAACACGCGCGGGAGGAATCAAATGCCGCATACAGCTTATATGTTTTTATGATATCTTCAGAAAATGCCGGAACACACGCGAAATGATCGCATAACAGATCGTTATTATTAAGAGGTCATATCCTTCGCGCTATCTTCGCTTCTTTTCCTGCTTTTAAACATCATCCATTCCGGCAGCACCGACTTAAAGCCGCCCTTATCACGAAGCGCGAGAACGACGCTCTGAAGCAAAATAAAGAAGCACAGCATGAGCCCGATAGTAATGCTCTGCCAATATGGCTCCCTAAGCCCCGAAGCAATCACAATATTGCTGATTGTCTTTAACGAAAGCACCCCGAAAAGCGTACCGATAACATTGCCAACGCCGCCGGTTAATAATGTCCCGCCGATAATGGCAGATGCAATCGCTTGCATTTCTGCGGCGGTTGCATTGGAGGCGTTCCCTGCCCCTGTGTGCAGCATATAGACATAGCCGCCGATTCCGGCTAACAACCCGCACAGCAAATAGGAATAGAATTTTGTGCGTTTGACGTTGATGCCGAGCATTAACGCGCTTTGTTTGTTACCGCCCACCGCGTAGAGGTTGCGACCGAATCGCGTCCATTTGAGAATAATGAATATAATCAATACAATAGCGATAGCGACCACAACGCCGAGCTCAATTTTGGCGGGAATAAAATTGCCGGTTTTTCCATATGAACCGATACCCGGAATAACGATACGGAAATCCTTAAGGGCCATGAAGGCCTCATGTACCGCTGTGCGCGGAGCAGCGCTGACGATGGTTGTCAGACCTTTTGCAAAGAACATGCCCGCTAAAGAGACAATAAAGGGCTGAATATCCAAATAAGCTATCAACGTTCCCTGAATCAATCCGAACGCTATCCCTATACCCAAAGCCAAACCCACCGAGCCTATGACGCTGCCGCCATGGTCATCCAGATAAACAACGCAAGCCATGGTCACCAGCGCGGTTATGCCGCCCACTGAAATATCGATGCCACCTGCGATCATCACGATAGTCAGTCCGCAGGAAATCACAATCAAGAACGCATTGTTATTGAAAATATCAAGAAACTGCTGAGGATTCAAGAAACCGCCACCCCAGACAAGCATTGCAAGTACGTACATGCCAATGAAGGTGCAAATTGTTATGGTCAAGAGCAAATTGGTGTTGGAAATTGGCTCCTTGCGTTTTTTCCCCGGCATCCCGGCAAATAGACCTCTTTTACTTGTCATATTATTCTTCTCCGTTAACTTCATCGGTTTTTTAAACAGCTTGTTGCGCAGCTGAAAGGCTACTCTTTTACAATTGACGAACCATTGACAACGATGGCCATATTACCAATTGCCCTACAGGCTTTTACCACCATCGATGTAATTCTCTGCTACTTTCGTCGATTTTTTAAACAGCTTATCGCGCAGCTGAATGGCATATTCTTTTACAATGGGCGAACTAATCACAACGATGGCTATAATAACAATGGCCTTATAGGCCTTTACCGCCGTTGAAGGAACCTTCATGGCATATAACGTAATTGTCAACGCCTGAATAATGTATGCCCCGATCACAGAACCGGTTAAGCTGAATTTTCCGCCGCTTAGCGCATTGCCTCCGATAGCAACAGCCAAAATAGCATCCATTTCAATATCCAAAAGAATGGTTTCATGGTTGATAAGTCCCATTCTGCTGACGCTGATTGTTCCCGCTATAGCAACGCAAACACCCAGTATTATAAACGATAATAGTTTCATCCAAACAACGTTAATTCCGTTTAGGCGGGCGGATTTTTCGTTAATTCCAACCGCTTGTGTGTATAACCCGAGATTGGTGAACCTTAATATAAGGGAAACCAACACACCGAAAACTATTACAATAATAATGGGTGTAGGTATGGGGATACCCGGAATAAAACTGCCGATATTCCCCAGCAGTGGGCTGTCAACAGTCGGCGTGGCCCCGCCGTTTATCCAATACGCGATAGGTCGTCCCGCAGTAAACAGTATCAATGTCGCAATCATCGGCAAAATCTTGAATACGGCAACCAACGTGCCGTTGAATGCGCCGAAAATAATGGCAACCACACAGCTTGCCAAAAAGGCGAGAAGAATAATTGGCATGGTAATTTGATTCTCACGAAGCACCCTCATAAAAACACTGCCCGCTATGGCCACCGCTGCACCAACGCTGATATCCTGTCCTCTCGACGATGCGGTGACCAGCGTCATACCGATTGCCAAAATAGCAAGCTCAGATGCGCCGTTTAGAATACTGATTATATTTCCTGAAAGAACGGTGTTTCCATCGTTGTTGGTTGTAACGGTTAAAGAAAAAAATCCAACATCCCTGATCAAATTAAAAACAATGATCAAAAAAAGCGCAAACAACGGGATAATCAATTGAGACCTCATTAATTTCTTTAAACCTTTAGCCATTTTGAACTGCCTCCCCCGCTATCGTGTGCATGATTTTTGCTTGCGTCATGTCCTCACCCTTAAGTTCGCCCACTATTTTACGATCCCGCATAACGATGAGCCGCGAACAAGTGCGAAGCATTTCCTCTATTTCAGATGAGATAAACGTCACGCTGACGCCATCTTCGGCAAGCTTGAGCACAAGCTTTTGTATTTCAACTTTTGTACCGACGTCAATACCTCGCGTCGGTTCGTCCAAGATAAGATACTTTGGATTTGTGAGCAACCAGCGAGCGAGTATGACCTTTTGCTGATTGCCGCCCGAAAGTGATTTTATGGGTGTGTCCGTCGAAGCCGTTTTTATCCCTAATAATTTGATGTACTGGTCTGCAAAGGCTTCCGCCTCCGTTTTGGAAAAAGGCCGAAAAAAGCCCTTCATCACCTGTAATGCAAGTATAATATTATCACGCACGGACAGATCCTCAACGATACCATCCTGCTTTCTGTCCTCGGGCAGATACCCAACGCCATGCTTCATGGCATTCTTGGGTTTGGATATTTTTACGTTTTCTCCGTTTACCTTCACCTTGCCGCCGGTTATTTTGTCAGCGCCGAATATCGCCCGTACGCATTCGCTCCGGCCAGAACCAAGAAGCCCGGTAAACCCGTTCACTTCTCCCTTATGAATTTTAAAATCAAACGCCTTTGTGCCCACCGCGCTGGATAACCCAAATGCCTCGAAAACGGGCATGGCCTCCGCCTCGGTGTGCAATTCCTTTCGATTTTCCAATGCTGAAATGTCGTCGAGTTCTTTACCCATCATCTTTGAAATGAGCTGTACACGCGGCAAATCTTTTATTTCGTACTCTCCAACGAATTCGCCATTCCTCAAAACGGTAATCTTGTCGCATATCTCGTACACCTGTTCAAGAAAATGCGTGATGAAAACGATGCCGACACCGCGCGACTTCAGTTCGCGCATAAGAGAAAAAAGCTTTTCAACCTCGTGTTCGTCCAGAGAGGAGGTCGGCTCGTCTAAGATAAGGACTTTGCAGTCCATATCCACGGCACGGGCAATGGCGACCATTTGCTGTACAGCCAGCGAGCAAGTGGCCAGCTGCTGAGTGGCTCTCGCCGGAATTTTAAGTCTGTCAAGTATCTGTGTCGTCTTCTTGACCATAGACCGCCAATTGACAAAATTGTAATTGCCCCGTCCGATAAACATATTTTCGGCAACCGTAAGGTTTGGGCAAAGGGTTATCTCCTGATAAACCGTACTGATGCCTAAATTTTGAGCCTCTTGAGGTGATTTTATCGTAACTTCTTTGTTAATACCCGCTATGTGGATTTGCCCTGAATCTTTCGGGTATACGCCTGTTAAAACTTTGACCAAGGTTGACTTGCCGGCTCCATTCTCACCCATCAGGGCGTGAATTTCGCCTTTACAAAGAGTGAAATCCACATTATGCAAAGCGCGTACGCCCGGGAAGGCTTTGCATATTTTCCGCATGGATAAAACGATATCGTTTTGCATAGGTACTAACCATCCTTTAAGCGTTGGGATTTTCGTAAAGATAGCGGTGCGAGTGTGCGGATATTATCCGCATACTCCGCACCGCACATACTTCATACAAAGTCCCTGTTATTAGGTGTAGAGATTATTCGCCGAGACCGTATGTATCGATGTCCTCTTGCGTAATCGTCGTTGCATCAAAACCACGCTCTTCAGAAATAACTTTCTTTTCAGAAAGCGTTTCGCCAGCTTCAAGCTTCTGTATCATCTCAGCGATGACAGTTGCCTGGAAGGGGCTGCACTGACCGTCATAGTTCCAGTTGCCGGCAAGCAGCTCTCTAAGCGCCCACTTGTTGCAATCGAAGCCCATAACAACAACATCTTTGCCAACGCCGTGGGTGATACCAGCTTCATCAAGCGCTGCAACAGCACCCTTTGCCATGCCATCATTTTCGGCATAGATCACGTTGAATTCGTCACCGGAATTGATAACAGCTTCTACAATTTTCTTTGCTTCGGCTTCATCCCAAGTAGCGGTCTGCTGTACAACCTTATTCATTGTGCCGGCTGCAAACTCAGCATCCAAAGCGGCTGTACGGCCGATCTGTGCATCGCTGCCCATTGCGCCCTGAATGTGGATGACATTATACGCATCAAGCTTCTGCGCCTTGAGCCATTCCACAGCCGTCGTGCCCTGATTTGCCATGTCGGAAACAACAGCAGCTTCATACATGCTCTCATCGACGTTCATCATACGGTCGAAGAGGAACACTTTGATTCCGGCTTCCTGAGCATTGGTAAGAACAGCATCCCAACCATCTGTAGCCGCCGCCGAGATGAGAAGGTAGTCCACGCCATCAGTGATAAACTGCGCAGCTGCATTCAGCTGCTCATCATTTTTCAAGCTGTAGAAGGTCGAAACTTCATATCCGTTCGCTTCCGTGAAGACTTTTTCAAAGTCTGCCACATTCGCTGCGCGATATCCGGACTCAGCCGGCGGATTGTTGACGATACCAACCTTAATCAGCCCACCAGCTTCTTCGGCGGGTGCCGGAGCTTCAGCGGATTCCTCGGCAGGTGCCGGAGCTTCAGCGGATTCCTCGGCAGGTGCCGATTCGCTCGGAGCGGGTGTCTGTGCGCTGCATGCGATCAGACTAAACGCCAGGACAACAGTTAAAAAGACAACCAACAGTTTTTTCATAATTAGAGTTCCTTTCCATATTTATTCTTGAAGCTATGCATCTAAGAACACTTTGTATTTTAACAACCGCATATATGAAAAACAATGTTGGCAGGGAAACTTCGTAAAAATTTCAACCATATTGAGTAAATAGCAAACCCATTGGAACGAATCTATAAAGAAATCTAAAACCGGTAATAATTTTTCAAACATTTCCGGTTATAATCAACGGCCAAAAAGCAGCGATATATCAAAAACAGCTTTCGTTTGCCTGATACTGTCGTTTCAATTGTTGTTCTTATTTATTGCATTGGTTGAATTGTTAATCTTTCGCATTGTAATAAATTTCAATTAAACTGAAGTCTGGTAAAGACATTCATCACCACTATCCATCAATATTCCCTGGTGTCAATCATCTCCTGCGTGATGGTGAAGCAGTCGAACTGGGTCTCGTCAATGAATGTCTCCCGCTCTATCGGCTCTCCACGCTCGAGCTTTTTAATGATCTCATCCACATAGGGACCCTGAAGGGGGTTACATTCTACAGTCAGGCCGATTTTTCCCTCCAAGCAATACTCAAGCCCCAGCCTTGTCGCGTCGAACGAGATGACAATGACGCCGCCATTCACGTTGCATTTCAGTCCTGCCTCTTCCATCGCGTCAATCGCACCGAGCGCTTCACCATCGTTCTCACAGTAAACGACGTCGATTTCTTTCGTCTTCTTTAAAATTTCGCCCATGACCTCGTAAGTCTTGGCCCTTGTAAAATCGCCGTCTTCCTGTGCGACAATTGTCCAGTAAGGGTTTTGGCCGACTGCGTTCTCCAGCGCACCGGTTCGGCCGATCTGCGCGGAGGATGCAAGCGTGCCTTGAATATGCACAATTCCGATGGGCTCTCGTTTTCTCCCTTGTTTCTCCAGCAAATCCTGCAGCCACTTCACGGCTTTATCGCCTTCTTTTCGAAAGTCGGAGCCGATATACGCCGTATACAGGTCTTCATCTGCCGCTTCAATATAGCGGTCAATCACGATCACCGGTATACCGGCCTCCTTCACTTCCTGCAAAATCGAATTCCAACCCGTTTCAACCCTTGGAGAGAACACGATATAGTCAACATCCTGTTGGATAAAGTTGCGGATCGCTTTGATCTGGTTTTCCTGCTCATTTCGGGCGTCGTCAAAAATCAGCTCATATCCGTTTTCTTCGCATAGCGTGGCCTTCATGTTTTCGGTATTGGCCACACGCCATTCCGACTCTGCGCCGACCTGCGAAAACCCGACCACGATCGGTTGATCTTTGGTAGTCTCCGCCATGGGCTGCTCTTCCCCAGCGCAGCCGCCAAGCAGAACCACAAGACACACGACTGCCACAAATATCTTGGTTTTCAAGCTCTCATCTCCTTATCAAAGGTCTGTATGGGAATCGTCACTGTGATCCTTGTGCCGGTATCTGGCGTACTTTCCACAGATAAACCATATTCACCGCCAAAAAATATTTGAATCCTTTGGTGCACCGTCCGGAGCCCAAACCCGTCACTCATTTTATGCGAAAGGGATGCCCGTATCTCGCTTAAGCGCTCCTCCGTCATGCCTGATCCGTCGTCGGTTACCTCTAATATCAAGCTTTCCTCCTGCATTCTGCCGGTCACTTTGATTAAGCCTTTTCGCCGTCGTATTTTTATACCATGATACAGCGCATTTTCCACCAGCGGCTGCAGGGTAAGCTTCGGTAATATGAAATTTTTCATTTGATCCGGGATGTCGATTTTATATTCCATGAGATCCCGGTAACGCATCTGCTGAATTTCCAGATAGCTTCGAATGTGCCGCTCTTCCTCGGCGAGTGTAATCACGTTTTTTCCGCGGCTTAGCGAGAAACGGAAAAAATTTGACAGGCTGTCCACCATCGTAACCGCTGAGCTGATTTCTCCTGACTCTATTAACCATACAATGGTATCCAGTGTATTATAGAGAAAATGCGGATTGATCTGCGCCTGCAGCAGTGCCAATTCGGTGCCTCTGCGCTGCTTTTCCTGCTCGGCATTCTTTTTAATCAGCAGCTTCAGTCGCCCAACCATGCTCTCTATGCCATCGGAAAGAAGCTGCACTTCCTCCACATCTGCTTGAATCGGCTCACAAACCAGCAGGTTACCCTTGCCGATTGCTTCCAGTCGTTCACAAATCATGTCGATCGGATTCACGATCCTGCTGGTCAGCTTTCTCGAATATGTTAATAGAAAATACAGCAATACCATCGATAAAACGACGACCACACTCATAAAAACGATCATGTTCCTGATCATGGCCGTCTGCAAGTCATTTAGATGTGCCGCCTCGTAATAAAGATAAGTATTTATGTACGTCTGAATCTGTTCTGTCATCAAGTAAATGTCTGTTTTTAGCTGATCCATGCGGACATCATACTCTTTCGTTTGCGCGATCATCTGCATTTTATTCTCAAGGCCTTGGCAAAAGTTCAGCACGCTGTTGATTGCGCGCAAACTATCCTTTTCCGTCGTCGTATTGATCAGCCTTCGAGCGATCGATTCCGCGGATTGCAATTCGTCAAGCGGCAGTCCTTCCGAATACTCACTGTCGATCACAAAGTAATACATTTTTAGATCGACGTCATACTTGAAGTTCTGATTGAAGTCTGAGGCCGTTGTAACGTTTTTCAGAATCTCTTGATACTGCAGCGCATACACGATCCCTATAAGCGCGATTGCGATGATGACAATCATCAGAGGAAATGCGATGATTAATATCATCTTCCATATACTTCTCTGCATGGGCTTTTTTTCTTTTTGCGCTTTCTGCCAAGATTTTTTGATCACAACTTGCTTCCTTTGCGATATTCACTGGGCGTACAGCCCGAAACTTTCTTGAATACGAAGCTGAAATAGTGCGGGTCCTTGTATCCGACGGTAAACGCGATTTCGCTGGAACGCTTGTCCGTTTGACGGAGCAAGCGTTTTGCCTCGTCGATCCTTTTATTAGTCAAATATTCTATAAATGTTTGCCCGACTTCCTGGCTGAACATCGCCGAAAAGTAGTTTGGGCTGATATTCACTTTTCTGGCCACACGGTCAAGCGATATCGATTCATCCGGATAATACTCATCAATGAACTCGATTGCCTGAGTCAGCAAGTGGCGCTGCTGCTTTTTGCTTTCACTGTCACGCAGCCTGATTGCTTGTTCCATAATCTGACGAGCGAACTTGTGCGCTTCCTCCGGTGTCGATGCGCTGTCACTTGGACGAAGTTCCGTCGACCACAAGCTGTCCGCACGGCAGCCAATCGAATTCAGATACTCATTAGCCGCGAAGTAAACCGTCAATGTCAAATATCTGCAAAACAGCGGCATGGAAACAGCTTCTTCTCCGGCGCTTTGAAACAGCTGATCAATAAAGCGGTCGATCTCTTCTACCGCTCCGCCGCTTAGAAACTTGCGGACACCCTCCTGATCGATCTCCGTTTTACACGTCTTCTCTTTGGAGCCGTCCTTTTTTCTGAAATCTTGAATACTTGCTTCAGTCAGCATATGTTTCTCTGGGCATAAATAACGATAGGACAGTATACGGCTTGCCTCTCCAAAACAAGCTGGTATAGCGCCGAGCCGAGATACCGGACTGCCGCATGCGGTATACCATTTGACATCGGATTCCGCCATGTCACAGCACCGCTGTATGTTCTCGATACAATGTCTGGTTCGCTGCTCGATATCGTCTTGAGAGCCCTTTACCAAAATGGCGTATGTCGTGACGTTCCAGTTGAACAGAATCAACTCCGTATGGCTGACGATATACTGCCTGATATTGTCCTGTACCACCGTGAGTGCGTCGGTATATCTCTCCGGTTTGCTTGCATCATATCCGGCGCTGTTAAGCGAAAAAAGCACAATATTATAAAACGGGGCGTTCACGTCTATGCCCAACGCCTTCGCTGTTTCAGAGATTATTGATACGCTCAAACCGCCTGTGACGATTTGCTCAAAAAACCTCCTGCGCGAAAACATCTCGTACTCTTGGGCTTCCTGCTCAAACCTCGCGATATATTCAAGTTGCTGATGCTCGGCTTCCATTTTTCCGTGCAACTCAATCAGGATGTCCACCATTTTTTCTTTTATTATCGGCTTAAGAAGATATTGTTCAACGCCAATACGAATTGCTTTTTGCGCGTAAGAAAAATCGTCGTACCCACTGATTATGACAATTTTTGTCCTTGGCAGTTCCGTGCGGATCAGCTCGATTAACGACAATCCGTCCATGAACGGCATCTTAATATCAGTAATAAGAAGATCGGGCTGTATCTGGCGAATTAATGGCAATGCGAGTTCTCCGTCCGAAGCGTCGCCAGCATAAATAAAGCCATACTGCTCCCAATTAATGTTGTTGCGTATGCCTTCGCGTACCACAATCTCATCTTCGACAAGAAAGACCTTAAACATGGTGATCTTCCCTTCTAATAGACGTGTTTGTCTTTAAATTTGATTTGCATAGAATCCCTAATTATTATACATCACTAAATCATAATGACAATAGAATTATTTTTGATATCAGTTCGTTTATTTATGATAAACTTCTTCTGCTTGGATATATTGCATATCCGTAGACCCCGTGCCAAAAAGAACGGCAGATCCTTAATGCAGATGTTCGTTATAACGGCCTAAGGGATCATTGAGTGGATATTAAGGCGGAATCTTATAAGGAATCTTTTGAAAATAGCGTAACTAAAGCATACCGCTGCGCATTGTTTTAATTACTTTCCGTATCTGGCAAGAAAGGTTTCAATAATCTCGTTAACCAGAGGTTCGTTGTCTGTTTTTTCAATTTTGTCAGTATAAAAAGCAGGCCAGGTTATAGCCCCATTAATCATTGAATAAAAAATCCTAGCCGAAAGCAACAAATTTTCAGATTTAATTTTCCCATCCCGCTTCGCATCTTGCAACCAATTCAAAAGCATATCATAAGCAGGGGGGGTATTTTTCAGTCATTGTTTTTGCATAATCAGTGTCATTAAGAAAAACCGCAAGCCAAAAATTTTGATAGCTCTAAGCGCATATGTAGGAAAAGGGCACAAAAAAGGCGGTGTTGCGATTACCGTAAAACATAACCAAAACATATGAGAGAAATATTCTATAGTAAACCTGCGAAAGAAATGCTTTGTACATCGGAACCAATGTGATTTTTCCGCTAAACTTGATAGAGGCATCTTAGCAGTGTGTCCCTTTGTGTATTTCTGTTATACTCGCACCTCCATTTATATTATCTTAGTTACGAGTTTTCGTGTCTATCTTATAATGCTAACTACATGTTTATTGTTTATGCTTGATGGGGCGAGTATTGTTTTGATAATACCCGCCCCACACCGCTATTCTTTTATTTTCAATATCAGTTGCGCAATTTAGCCTTATTGAATATTCTGCAGTCTCTCAAAGAAATCATGCAGCTCTATCATATACTTTTCATAAACACCCAAATATTTTGCATACTGCGCCTTTTTATTCATGTCAGGCTTGTATTCCTTTTCCGGCTTCACATAGGCTTTGGCCGTATCCTTTAAATCACCGAACACGCCAATGGCATTCCCGGCGAGCATTGCCGCACCCCACATGGCCACATCTTCTCTGTTAAGCACATGATACGTTTTTCCTTGTACGTCGGCGCACATCTGCGTCCATACGGGCGACTTTGCACCGCCGCCGATAATACGAATCACATCCAGTGCATATTCCGGATACAGCCTTTCGATGCAGCGAATGCAGAGTGCAAAATCATACGAAAAGCTCTCCAGCAACGCACGATAGAAATGCTCCTTTTTGTGACTCCAGTCATGCCCCATCCAGAGCCCTCTTAAAATCCCATCCAGAGGCATACTGCTTCCGCCCAAAAGCCCAAGGGCCATCACACCGTCACAGCCGGGTGAAATCTTTGCGACTTTTTCTTCCATCTGCTCAAACATTTGTTTTGTGCTGATGCCTTCTTGTCTGACAAACGTATTCATAAACCAGTCAAGGGTAATGCCCGAGCCTGCCACAAAATGAGTCGCATAAAACTCGCCCGCAACCGCCGAAGGTATCACATCTAAGCGTCTTTCCTCAAAATCCGGGCGGTATTCCTCTACGCAGCAGCTAATTTCGCCGTATGAGGATGCTTCAAAAATCATATCCCCAGGCGTTACAATCGCGGCTCCGAGACAGCCGGCCGGTTTGTCTCCTGCGCCTGATACCAACGGAATACCTGCTTTCAATCCGGTCTCTTTTGCGCTGCTTTCCGACAGATAACCGCAAATATCATTTGAATTGACGATGTTAGGCAGATATTTTTGATCCAAGTGTATAGCGTCGCATATTTCTTTGGACCATCTGTCTTTTCTCACATCGGCCAAACCGGTCCATTGCGTAAATGTACGGTCTATTACGGCGTCATCTATTGATAAATCTCCAAGTTTGCCTATCACATAACCCGATATCATCAGATATTTTGCGATCTTACTGCTCTCAAGCGGAAATTCCTTTTTAAACCACTCAAACTTTGGTGCCATCTGCGGAAAGTTTGTTCCGCCAATCCCTAGGAACTGGTCTTTAAGTTCCGCCATCTGGCGCTCTGCATAAGGCATATACCGGCTGTCCAGAGAGCAAGACCATGTTGTGATGTCGTTCCAGTGTTCGTCAACGCCCATAAAACCCGACATCTGGCCTGTAAACGCTATAGCTTCTATATTTTTTGCACGGTCTCCCAATATTGCCGCCACTTTTTTTATACATGCAAGGACGGATGCGAACAGCTCATCACCCTTTTGTATAAATACGCCCGGGCTTGGACGATAGTCTTTTACAGGTTCAGTTTCCACTGCGACACATTCGCTGTTTGTATTATACACACCCACTTTAATAAAACTTGTTCCCAGGTCTACAGCCATTAGTAATATGTCTTTCATTGTCCTTGTCTCCTTCCATGTATTTAAAAAATACTGTTAGAATTACTATATTAACGGATTCATGATCCTACCGTCTTTTAAAGCAGATGATCAGTTATTCCTGAATAATCTCTATCTCCACACCATTTGGATCGACGATAAGCATAACAACCTGACCGTTCAGCTTTTCGATCGATGTGGGTTCTAAGTTGATTGGATAACCCGCCAATTGGCAGCGCCTGTACGCTTCTTCGATATCATCGACACGAAGCGCAAAATGACGGTATACCCCTATATCCGTATTTCCGGCAATGACATGTGTTTGCTCATTTTTGTATTCGATCAGCTCAAGCCTCGCGCCGGGCAGTTGATACAAGTATAACACATGATCCCCCATATCGACCATACTGACACGGCTCAATCCGAGAACATTCTCATAGAAATCGAAGCTTTCCTGAAGCTTACAACAATTGATGGTGATGTGGTCAACAGCGGTGAATTTCATTACTGTTTCTCCTTTGATTTTGCTTTTCCATACTTCAATATGGAAAGTAGGGCCATAGCAGGCGTCTGTTATGGCCCTTCACTTTTAACAAATTAATTGTTCCCTGTTTCTCTTATTCCAATGCCCTGCATTAGACTGTAACGAACTCAATACCCCAGATATTGCAAAGCTGTTCAAGCCGATCCATGTAATCTCCGGTCCACATCACCTGATGATGTGTGCCGCCATATTTCAGCCATCCATCCATCGCGGCTTTAACGCCGGTGTCCGGCTTGAAGAAAGTATGGTTCATCGGAATACCGGGGATAACTTTTGTATCCAGCACTTCGCCGCGCATCGCGACCAGACGGTACTTGTCACCGCAGATGGACACCAATGAAGCGACTGTGGTTGTTCCCAGCTCCGCACCAAATATGGGAGTGGGCGGGTTATCCTTGTTGCCGATGTCCAGCGGGCGGTCAATCAGCACAACCGGACGGTCTTTGCGAGCGATCTTCCAGTTGCCTTCACCCATATGTGCGAACATGCAGGCATCACGGCCGAAATCAAGAGAATACATCTCAGTGAAATGCGGATTACCAATCAGCAGATGCCCGGCAGCCATTAGCGCCATGATATGAACGTCGCCTTCTGCGGAATAGGCATAGCCTTTCGCCATCATGTTACAAGCGCCCAGTATCGGAAGCTGATCCAAGCGGCCATCCTCTTCATAGACCATGAAGTTAGCGGAGAAGCCGTCGTATTTCTTCATTTCCATGAACTTCTCAAATGCCAGCTGTAACTTAGCAGCATAGCGGTGATTCTTTTCAGGCACATCCCTGACTTCAAAGTTCTTTTTGTCTTCCGCGATTTGCGCATCGATTTCGGCCTCAGTGATTTTGTCCATGAGAGGCACTATCTGTCCAACGCCTTCATGCAGCACCTCGATGCCAAATTTCTGGAAGTATGCCACTTCATCACCCAGTATATCGCCCATGTTCTGCATTTTCTGCATCAGAGCCAAGCGGCAATTTTTCAGACGGCGCACTGTATTGGCCGCCATCGCCCAGTCTTCAACCACGTTTTTAAAGCGATCGTTCTTCCAGTCTTCAGTGATGATGGTCGGCTTATAGCCCAGTCTCATCAGCATATTGGAGGTATCCTGTATACCGTGAATACCCTGATTGGTTGTCAGAAGGCTCCAGTTCCAGTCGTCCGTTACGTCGGGCAGCGGCTGGATATTCGCAAGCAAGACAGGCAGATTGTTTTGTTTGAATGCCTGAACGATCCGCATGCCGGGAGAATATAAGGTGTTGATAACCATGATGCCGTCGAGGCAGGCGTCGTTGAAGTGCTTGACAATGCGCTCTGCGTCCGGCCGTTCCTTGGAAAGCCCAGGGAAGTCGACGTCCACGACATCGGACAGCTGCGCGATAACATCATTGACGAATTTCGTTTGATTTACCGGAATTTCCGGCTGGGAATGATCGTACAAGCCCTGCATCAGAGCCAGAATACCTATTTTTGGTTTCATTTTTTGCAACATCGAATCAATCACTTCCTCAAATAATTATAGAATTCACTCTAGTATTTTTGTTATAGATGTCGATTATACCGAGGGGACAGGGGTTAGCCGGTCCCCTCGGCGTAAATCATTCATAGTCATGGATACACGACTGTCGCTGGCCCGTCATTTGACAAGCCTTCCTGCTGCAGACAGAGGCGGTATCCGCTCAACAGTGTGCTTAGAATTTAGCGAAAGAGGTCCACATTGTCCTTGGTCGCCATGGAAACGCCAGTATCAACGGCACCCGGAACCGGGGACAGACCCTTGGTCGCCCAATCGTCGATGACAGCGTCAGTATTCATGGCCCACAGGAACTGGAATGACCAGTAACCCATCTGCTGCGTGCCCTGAACAACGGAAGCATTCAGTGTGCCGCTCTCGATGTAGTCAAGAACGCCCGAGTCGGTATCGAACGCAACACCGCAGATCTGTCCGACTTTGCCGGCTTCTTCAATCGCGTTGCCCACGCCAAGGCCCATCCACGCATTAGCGCCGAAGATACCCTTGATATTGGGATTCGCAGTGATCAAAGCAGCAGCCGCAGCGGAGGATGAGGTTTCGTCATCGCCGCCGTGGACTTTCGTTAAAACCGTGATATCGGGATAGTTGGCAGCCATGTATTTTTCAAAGCCGCCGGAGCGCTCTTCCTGGTTCTGGGAACCAGCAAAGTAAACGATGCCCACTTCGCCGGAACCGCCGATTGCTTCAGCCATGTATTTGGCAGCAGCACCACCAGCAGCTTCGTTACCTGTTCCCAGATATGCGTAACGGCCAGAGTTCGGGCTGTCGGAGTCAAACGTTACGACCGGGATACCGGCGTCAATGGCCGCCTGGATCGGATCCGCAAAAGCATCCGGGTCTACGCAGGTCAGCGCAATACCCTTGGGGTTTTTGGCGATAACCTGATTCAGAACGTCTACCTCAGCAGCAAAATCTGCTTCTGCAGAGCCAGTGTAGACCGCAGTTGCACCTACAGCTTTGGCTGCACGCTCAAAACCTTCGAAGCAACCCTTCCAGTAATCGATACCGGACATAAACGTTATCATGTAATATTCGCCAATAGCATCGCTGGCCACAACAGGAGCCTCAGCGGGAGCTTCAGCGGGAGCCT
The DNA here is from genome assembly GCA_023399095.1 of Bacillota bacterium. Lineage (GTDB taxonomy): Bacteria > Bacillota > Clostridia > Christensenellales > SZUA-584 > SZUA-584. The sequence goes on along the minus strand of JAEWQS010000189.1, from coordinate 44,097 downwards.
CGGCAGGAGCCTCAGCAGGAGCTTCAGCAGGAGCTTCAGCGGACGGGGTGGTCGTGTCAGGAACTGTGCAACCAACTAAGGAAAACACAAGAGTAACTGCCAGCAGTAAAATCATCAATTTTTTCATAATCATCTTCCCTTTCCAATCATTTTTTTGTGCGATGGCTGAAATAATCGACTAGCACGGCTAACAGCAGGATGCAGCCACTAATCATTTCTTGCCAATAGACATCTACACTCAACAACACCAGAGCATTGTTAATAAAGGTAAGCAGCATCAAGCCCAGAATAGCACCGATGATGGAGCCTGTACCGCCGTTCAAAGACGAGCCGCCGATAACGCAAGCCGAAATTGCGGTCATTTCCATTCCGCTGCCTGCGTTGGCAGAAGCCACGGAGAATCGGGCGACGGTCATAATGCCACCGAGACCGGAAAGCAGCGCCGCGAGGACGTAGATGCCCATCTTGATGCGCGATACGTTAATGCCCGAGAACTCGGCCGCCTGTTCGCTGGATCCCACATAATAGGCTTTCCTAAACGTGGTGGATTTTTGCATGAGCACTGAAAATACGACTGCAAATATGACTGCGATTACAATCAGAACTGGTATCGGCCCCATCAAACCTTTGCCGATGACCTTGAACGCATCCGGAGAGTCTTTCATGGATATTGGGGATCCTGTTGTCAGAATCATCGCAATACCCCGCGATAGGCTCATTGTACCCAGAGTGCAGATCATTGGGGCGATATTCGTTCGGCTCAAAATCAGACCGTTAATGAAGCCGACCAACCCTGCAGCCAACAGACCAATCAATGCTGCGACCCATATATCTATGCCGCCCACATTGATAAACAAATACCCTGTCAGAGCACCGGATAGCGCCATGTTGGAGCCTACAGAAAGATCAATTCCACCAGCAGCCATCACCACTGTCATGCCAACAACGACCATCACGCTCGTGGACATGCCGACGATTGTGGTGCTGATGTTGGGCCACGTTAAGAAATACGGCGAAGAAATGGCCATTACGACACAAAATACCATGAAGATAAGCATGATCGTAGCTGCCCGGAACCGCCCGAAGAAGTTTTTTACATTAACCAACGTTCTCTCCTCCTATATCTGAGTTTTTATCACTATTTTCAAATTTTTTACCTGTTGCCATCAGAATGAGATTGTTCTCTGTGATTTCGTCGTCAACAATCATACCCATGCATTTTCCCTCATGCATCACGACGATGTCGTCACAAAGGCCGATGATCTCCGGCATTTCGGAGGAAATCACAATCACACCCATGCCCTCGTTACACAATTTGCGAAGCATGAAATGGATTTCGCTTTTGGCTCCTACATCGATACCTCGAGTAGGCTCATCCATGATAATAACTTCCGGATCGACAGCCATCCATTTTCCAATCATTGCTTTTTGCTGGTTGCCGCCCGACAGAGACCGCAGCAACAATTCACGGCTTTGGGTTTTGACATTCATGCGCTTGATTTCATTATCTGCCAGCTTAGTTTCTTCTTTATCATTTATAAAGCCTGCACGCGAAATCTCCTTCAAAGTAGCCGCTGAAATGTTTCGTTTCACACTCATTTCCAAGAATATGCCGTTCTTCTTTCGATCCTCCGTGAGGTAGCATATCTTGTTTTTGATTGCATCTATGTAACGTCTGTGCCGGATTTCCTTGCCTTTGTAATAAAGCTTGCCCGAGCGATACCCCTCGATGCCGCACAATGCCTGCATCAGCTCCGAGCGTCCCGAGCCTATAAGTCCTGAGAATCCAAGTATCCTGCCCTTCTTAAGGGTAAAGCTGATGTCATGGAAGCACATTCCACTGAAATCCTCCGCCCTGAGCATCTCGACTTGGTCCTCTTTGGGGATTGCTGTCTTCGGAGGATAAAAATCGCTTATTTCGCGGCCCACCATGCTGGTGATAACCTCGTCCTGCGTGGTCTCTGCAATGTTCAACGTTTTAATCATGCATCCGTCCCGGAGAACAGTTACTCGGTCACACAGGGAGAACACTTCGTTCATACGGTGGGAGATATAAACAATTCCCATCCCGTTGTCCCGAAGGTCGCGCACCATGCGAAACAGGTTCTCAGCTTCGCTGTCGGTGATTGAAGAGGTTGGCTCGTCAAGTATGATGAGCTTGGCGTTGAGCGATAATGCTTTGGCTATCTCCGCAATTTGTTGTTGTGCCACGCTCAGGTTTTCAACTTTATCTGTCGCCTTGAAATCCGCGTTGAAGTTTTTCAAGATATCGTCTGTCTTTCGGTACAATTCCTTATGGTCAATAAACCCCAGACGATTGGGCATAGACCACATCCACATATTCTCGGCAACAGATAAGTCCTGACAAAGAGCGAGTTCCTGATGTACGAAGCCGATTCCCTTGGATACCGACTCCCGAGTATTGCAAAAGTGCACTTCCTCACCATCTAAAATGATATCACCCGCATCACGCTGGTGTATCCCCGACACAATGTTCATCAACGTGGACTTACCGGCACCATTCTCCCCGCACAACGCGTGAATCTCGCCCTTTCGGACATCCATACTCACTTGGTCTAAGACGCGGTTCGAGCCGAAGCTCTTGCTTACTCCTTTGATTTCCAAAACTTTTTCCATATCGCACTCCTTCCGTATAGCAATCGCATGCAGCTTGTCAGTTCTTATATGACTTAATGCAGGATATCCTTTTGAACTTCATTGGCATAGCATCCAATCGTATACACATTAGATGTTTTGCACATCTATACAACCAAAAGAATCCCCCGCCTTTCCGTAACCACCCGGAAAGTCAATTTCCTTTGCCAACGTCATGCTCCAATGCATGCGTTTGCACTTCTATTATTTACCGAAATTCTGTGATGCTAATCATGTCGATTCGGATCCCGGTTGCGTCTCGCTGTCTGCACGCTCCTCTATCTCCTTATCAGGCACATATAATGGTTTACTTGTAGAAACTCAATTGTTTAGCTCAAGTCTCTCAATCTGTAGTTAAATTCTAGCCCATTATTTCGTTAATGTCAATAGGATATTTAGCTCCTTAATAATGAATTAATCGCATTTATTTGCTGCAAACTATATGCTTTTATAAATATCTTGCTAAATATCGGTGTTTTGTTCAACAATTTACTAAATTTGGTGTAAATAATTTAGTACTAAAAAACTAAATTCCTTATTGATTTATAATAATATTTTGTTATACTGGATTTAGGCCAATAATACGAGGAGGCAACCAAGTGAGTATAACTGCCAAAGAAATTGCTGAAATGCTGAACGTTTCACCGTCAGCCGTTTCACTTGCGCTTAACGGCAAACCTGGCGTCGGTGATGCCACACGCGAATTGATTATCAATACAGCCGCAAAATATGATTATGCAGTCCCCCAGCGACACAATCAGCCCTCGGTTACCCGCAATATACGCTATGTGATTTATGTCGGCGAGGGGCTTGTTGTTAACGAAATTTCTTTCCACTCCATTGTGCTGCAGGGTATTGAAGCCAGAGCTAAAAAATTGGGCTATAACGTCTTACTCAGCTATTTTTATAGCAGCCAAGACGAAACAGATCAGCTCAATGCTATTTTTCAGAATACAGCAGGCATTATTCTGCTCGGAACAGAGTTGGATGAATCATCCGGCTTATTGGAACATCCCATTGTCAGACAGCATCCGGAAGTTCCTATTGTCATTGTCGACACTAAAACATTTCATTCTGAAATCGACTGTGTGTTTACCGATAACCTACGCGGTGCATATAAAGCAATAGAGTATATGATCAACCAGGGTCATACCAAAATCGGCTATCTCAGCTCTATCCAGCGCATATTGAACTTTGACGAACGGAGCGAAGGCGTTCATCGCGCCATGGCGGATCATCCCGAAGCCACGCTTCAAGTCGTGCCGGTGGATTTCTCTTCCGAGAAGGCGTATCATGATGTTTGCCTTTGGCTGAAAGATAACCGAGATCTCCCGACCGCCTTCTTTGCTGATTCGGATGTGATTGCCTTCGGTGCCATACGCGCCTTTAACCGTTTTGAATACAAGATTCCGGATGATGTCTCCATCATCGGGTTTGACGACATGCCCGCCTGCGAGATGATCAGCCCACCGCTGACCACGATCAAGGTTATGAAAGTATTGATGGGCAGCAAGGCGATGGATCTGCTGCATCAAAGGATACTGGAAGGGACACATGGTCCCGCATCGGATCACTGCGGTGTATTCCGCATCGCTATCTCAACCGATATAAAGGTACGCAAAAGCGTAGCCTCACTCCCGAGAGCAAACACAGCGAATAGTATTTAACTTTACTATTTCACAGATAATCGAATACCCAAAATAGAAAAATACACGGAAGCATCTCGCACCCGTGTATTTTTAATTTGAAATGATATGATTGTTTATCCTTACTGTCCCTGTACTATCTCGACCGACTTGCTGCACCCAAAACGCTGAGCGCCCGCCGCCATCAGCTCGCGAACCTTCGCCGCGGTGGCGATTCCGCCGTCTATTTTTATGCCTATTGTGTTTCCCACTATGCTGCGTACGAAATGTACGTCCTCAGCCAACGCCTTCTTGCCTGTAAGAGCGTTCGATATCTTAATGAAATCAGCGCCCGACTGTTTGGCGACATTAAGTGCAGCAACCTTCTCATCGTCGGTGTAAAGTCCCTGCTCATAGATTGCTTTAACGAGAGCTTTGCCCTTGGCTACGTTCACTACCTCGCACAAGTCATAGAGCGCGTCCTTTATTTCTCCGCTCTTTATAGCGAGAATGTTTATAGAAACGTCAAGCTCTTCCGCACCGTTTTTGATGGCTTCCCTTGCTTCTACTATCTTTGCCGCCGTAGAAGATGCGCCATGCGGAAACGCCACAGGAGCACAAACCTTAACTCCGCTGCCGCGCAGATACTCCGCGGCGAGCGCTACATAATAGGGCGATACGCATATATTGGCCATGCGAAATGCCTTTGCATCTTTGCACCCCTTTATTATCTGATCCTTCGTCATGTCTGGGTTTAAAAGGCTGTGTTCTATAGTATGAGCGATATCCGTTCCCGATTCTACGGGAACGCTCTCTCCCATCCGTGCTAATATTTCTTTCGTGACCTTTGCCACGATATCCTGTATATCCAATGCAGTCCCCCGCCTTTCATTCTACGTCAAAATGGTCGACAACGCCGCATATCGTCATATCGACGAGAGCTTTCTTGTCGTCAAGTATCATAAGCGACGCGCCGCCGTCCACATTGACAAGCACGGTATCGCCAATTCCGGCGTTGGCAGCGTCTATGACTATCTGCCGCGTGCCGTATGGTTTATTATCAAGCCCAATAAGTTCAACCATCATGAGCTTGCGCCCGTGATGCGACTCGGGCTTTATCGTCGACACCACATTGCCGACTACCTTTGCAAGCAGCATACTATTTTCCTGGCAGTATGGCTTCGACGTCGTCGTGCGGACGCGGTATCACATGTACCGATACGAGCTCACCAACGCGCTTTGCAGCCGCCGCGCCTGAATCCACCGCCGCTTTAACAGCACCAACATCTCCGCGCACCATCACGGTCACGAGTCCGCTGCCTATCTTCTCTTTGCCTACGAGCGTGACATTCGCCGCTTTAACCATCGCATCAGCCGCCTCAATCGCGCCCACGAGCCCTTTTGTCTCAACCATTCCGAGTGCTTGTTTTTCCATTTTACAAATCCCCCTTTTGATTATTCGTTGATACGGTCAATAAACCCTATGATCGATGAGTCCAAAGGTATCAACCTGCATTCCGGAAACGGCAGGCATGCTTCCTTGCTGCCAATCAGGTACACAAAATCCCCCGGCCCCGCCTGACGAGTCCCGTCCGCCGACACTATCAGCCCTGCAGGTTTGCCGTTTTCGTACTTTTGCACCACGAGCAGCTTGACGCCTTTAAGGCTCGGGTCCTTTGCCGTGCTGACGACCGAGCCTATGACCTTCCCGGTGTACATGCTATTCCTTCTTCGCCGCCGCTTTTGCGGGTTTCACTGCAGGCAGTATGCCTTCTACATCGTCGTGCGGACGCGGAATAACGTGTACCGAAACAAGCTCGCCCACGCGCTTTGCCGCTGCCGCGCCCGAATCAACAGACGCCTTGACAGCACCCACATCGCCTCTTACCATGACGGTCACGAGTCCCGATCCTATCTGCTCTTTACCGATTAGTGTGACGTTAGCCGCTTTTACCATCGCGTCAGCCGCTTCTATAGCGCCGACAAGACCTTTTGTCTCTACCATTCCCAATGCTTGTTTTTCCATTGCTTTGCTCCTTTTGTCATATAAAAACTATATTTTTTTAGGCTTTATCAGAAGAGCTTATGCCCATCTTCTCACTTAATAGACTGACCTCTTAAGGTCAGGATGCGGAGAGGGTATAACCACAGTGCGCGTTATCATGCCCTTAACCCCTTCGTCCGATTTCGCCGCTTCTATCGCGTGGCGCACCGCCGCAACGTCTCCCGTCAGCGTCAGGAACGACTTGCCGCCCAGGCCTCTGCCCAGCCTTACCTCTATCAGCTCAATGTCCGCCGCCTTTACCGCAACGTCCGCGCACAGCAGTGCCGACACGAGCGAGAACGTCTCGATAATCCCGAGCGCCTCAAAGTTATGAGGCTCGCCGCATGCCGATACAGCTTTCAAGACCTGCTCGTCAATATTGGGTATCACCATGCTGTCTACGAGCGTCTCCTCTGCTCCGGCCGCCCCCGCTTCCACCGAGGCTTTTGCTGCCGCCACGTCGCCCGATACGATTACGACGTATTTGCCCGCGCAGGCTGTCTGCGCCGACAGAAGGGTCACATCAGCCGCCTTGAGCATCGCGTCTGCGGCCTCAATGCCTTTTGCTATGCAGTTTGTTTCGACCATTCCCACTGCGTGTGTCATATTTACTGCTTCCTTATCTCAATATACTTGTCCGTTACCATCGCAATTCCCGTTATGCTTGCGTGCAAGTTTGCACCCACGCCGTTGTCCACCGAGGCTATCATTTGCCCCGCAATGGCTTTATCGCCTGTTTTTACTATTGGGACGGCAGGCGCTCCTATATGCATCTTCAGCGGCAGCCGGACATAATCTGTATCCACCGTTTCGTCTTTTAATTGCAGATCCCTGTCGTATGGTACGATACCAAGCCGTATCATCAGCCTTGACACTGGCACCTTTATGCTTTCCATGTTATCCGCCACGCTGAACGCCACTTTCTTCTCAGGCTTCACTCCCGCTTTTGCGAGCTCCTGCTTGACCCTGGTCATAAGTCTTGAGGGTGCTAGCTGGAAGTTGCACGCGTACTGAGTACATACGCCGCAGTTGCTGCATGAGAATATGCCGTTCACCTCGCCGAAGTTGTCGGCGTTAAGAGCAAGTGCGCGCATTATCTTGTGGGGCTCCACCTTGAGCCCCAGAGCGTTGCGCGGGCAGAGTTGTGTGCAGTAGTTGCACTGGCAGCAAACCGATTTGGCGAGCCTTATATCCTGCACAAGGTCGCGGGTCTTCTGGCGTATCAGCGTGTGGCCTTTTGGCATCACGATTATGCCGCCTGTCGTTTTCTCCACGACTTCAGCTGTAATATCCTCCGATACGCGCCCCATCATAGGGCCGCCGATGATTACGCTGTATTCCGAATCGTCTTTCGAGCCTCCCGCCGCCGCAATCAATTTCGTAAGCGGCATTCCTATGGGCGCTTTGTACACCATAGGGTTTGATACCTCGCCCGCGACTGTCACGTACTTTTCTATAACGGGCGTTTCCTGCAGCGCTTCCGCGATGGCTATCAGCGTGGCGACATTCTGTACCATGGCCCCCACATCTATGGGAAGCCCTCCCGTGGGAACGACCTTACCCGTCACCTCATACACGATCTGCTGCTCATCACCCGCCGGATAGAAACTGTCCATAAGATACAGTTCCATACTGGAATCCAGCGCGCCTCTCATTGCTTCTACGGCTTTTACATACTTTTTCTTGAGCGCAATAACGCCCCGCTTCGCGCCCGTTACGTACATAGCAGCCTTGATCCCCGCAACGACCTTCTCAGGGTATGTTTCCATGAGCAGCCGGTCGGTGCGCAGCAGCGGTTCACACTCAGCGCCGTTTGCTATAACAACGTCGGCGCTGCACGACAGTTTGATATGTGTGGGAAAACCAGCGCCGCCAGCGCCTATCACTCCCGCCTCTTTGATTTTGTTTAAAATCTGCTGCTTATCCATTTATACGATCCTGAAGTTCCCGTACAGAACGCATCTGCGCACACGCGTAAACGTTCTGGCGCTCGTCAGTCCCTCTCCCGTAGGAGTCGCTATCGTCAATGTCGTGAAACCTTCTCCGCCGAAACCGAGCCCTGCGTAAGAGGGCGCGTTTTTAACGAATATGGTCGTATTCATCGCTTTGGCCGCCATCGAAAGATGGCTGACGTTCTGAGAATGCATCATAGCCGTGTGCTTGCAGCCGTTCTCCGCTTTTATGGCCATCTGTATCGCGGTGACGATCTCGTCGTTTTGAACGCGCACGATACCGAGCACCGGCATCAGCATCTCCACCGTTACGAACGGGTGGTTTTCATCTACGTCCGCAAAAACGAGCCTCGGGTTCCCGGTGTAGGAAACGCCGCTGTCCGAAAGTATCTTCGTCGCATCCTTGCCAACGTATTTCCTGTTAACGACATATTTGCCGTCCTTCTGCACAAAAACGGTTTTGACTATTTTGTCGATCTCCGTGCCCGATACTTTAATTGCGCCGTGCTTTTGCATCTCGTTCATGAGCATATCGGCCACGCTTCCGAATACGAACACCTCTTTTTCCGCTATGCATAGAACGTTGTTGTCAAAGCTTGCGCCGTCCACTATGTCCTTTGCTGCCTGCTTTATTATTGCGGTGTCGTCCACAATGACAGGCGGATTTCCCGGCCCTGCCGCTATGACTTTTTTGCCAGTGTGCATTGCCACATGCACGACGGCTTCGCCTCCCGTTATGGCGAGCAACGGTATGTCCTTATGCTCCATCAGCGCCTTGCCGCTTTCCAATGTCGGCTGTTTTACGGTACATATAAGCGTGGCAGGCCCGCCTGCCGAAACGATTGCTTCATTAAGTATCCGCATTGTTTCAGTAGAGCTTTTCTTGGCTGCCGGGTGCGGGTTATACACCACGGCGTTACCCGCCGCTATCATGCTTATCGAATTATTTATTACCGTAGATGTCGGGTTGGTAGACGGCGTTATCGCGCCGATAACTCCGAAAGGCGCGCGCTCAACCAGCGTGAGTCCATAGTCCCCCGACATGGCGTCCGCGGTCAGGTCTTCGATACCCGGCGTTTTTTCTATCGCCAGTTTATTCTTTAAAACCTTGTGCTCCGTTTTTCCGTAACCTGTCTCGTTATGCGCGAGCTCCGACAGATACTGTACGTTTTCCATCGCTGCGCGGCGCATAGCGTCTATCAGCTTGCCGCGTTTATCGAGCGGCATCGCTATGAGCTGCTGTTGAGCAGCTTTGGCTGAAGCGATCGCTTCTTCCATGGTGTCGCAGAGCCAGCTCCCGCCTGCTGCCGCGGCCGTTACCGGAGCGCCTGCTATATTTTTCATTGTATCTTCAACGATCTGGCGAACTTGTTGCTCTGTTAAACTCATTTGTCCTCACCCCGATCCGATTCTTCAAACTTGCGGAATACTGTTTTTCCTTCTATCTCTATAGAGTCAATTATGGCGACGATAGCCATATCCGACGGTTTATTCTCAGTCAGCACCGTCTGCCGCGACGAGCTTCCGCCGCACAGCATGACGACCTCTCCCGCTCCCGCGCCCACGGTGTCAATAGCGACTATCGGTGACCCTTTTTCTTCAAATGTAGCGAGTTCTATGGGAACGACGATCAGCAGCTTTAAGCCATGCAGCTTTTCGGCTTTGTTAGTGCTGACAACGCTTCCCTTTACTCTTGCTATCTGCATATCATATCTCCTAATATTCGATGCTCACGCCGCACTCTTTTGCTGTATCCTGCGCGAGCTGCGTGACTATTGCTCCCGGCTCCATCTTCACCTTCATGCTGCCGTCCTTGTACGCGTCCTTGACATCCTGTTCGGTTACAAGCGCTTTGCCCTGTTTCTTGATGTTTTTGCGCGCCAGCGTTTTCACAATGACACCCATCTTTTCGAGCGCATTTATGTTGTCCGCTATAACCGCAAGCGCTGTGCCCCGCATGTACTTGGGCGTTTCAAAGTCGAGCAGCACGGTCACAGCCTTGCCCCAGAGCAGAGGCCTGATGATAAGTGACGCAGTCAAAGACGTATCGTCGGCTGCCGCAATTGCGGCCAGAAGCGACAGCGGCGGCGTGACGAGCACGACCTCTTCAAAATCTGCCAGCCCTTCAAGTATCTCGCGTTTGTCCGCCTCAAGCTTCAGCGCCTTGCAGCCCTCAACAAGAGGCGGCATATCGTCTGGCAGCGCATATGTGACGTTTTTATCCGCTAAGAACTCTCTCACGCCCTGCGGGTCGAAAACGATGCCGCAGAGCACGGCCAAACTGCCGCTTTGCATCTGCGTCTGTCCGCTTAATATCTCTTCTGTGACGCGCCGTATTAGTTCCTGTATGTCTTGCGCGCTATAGTTCATTTTCCGCCTCTCATTTCACCAGCTCCAGCATATCGCCCGATTTTAGTCCTGCCGCGTTTGCTTCATCGGGATCAAAATGCAGCTCAAGGTCGTGTTCCTTCCCTGTGCGCACAACGATATTGCCAAACACCGTTTCCCTGACGCCCGTTTTCTTTACGGCTATAATATCACCGTTTTTAAGTCCATACCACGCTGCCTGCTCCGCCGTCGCATGCAGATGCCTTGCGGATACGATGACGCCTTTTGATAGATCGACTTCTCCCGCCGGGCCTATAAGCTTGCCTCCGGGAGTGTTGTCAAGATCACCCGACATGCGCACCACAGGCTCGATGCCTGCCTTATAGCAGTCCGTTACCGATATCTCTACCTGCGTCTCGCGTCTTGCCGGCCCCAGAACGCGAATTTTCTCGATCCGCCCTTTTTTACCGACCAGAGTCACCTGCTCTTCGCACGCAAATTGTCCGGGCTGCATAAGGTCCCGCAGTTTAACAAGCTTATGTCCTTTGCCGAAAAGCGTCTCAATGTCCGCCGCGCAAAGGTGCACATGGCGCGCCGATACCGCTGCGGGGAAAAAACCTTTCCCCGCCAGCGCGAATTGCTTTACTGTTGCTAATGTGATCGTACGTATAAGCGTTTGCTCGTTCAACTTCAACTCTCCGTTTTAAACAGTTATCTGGGCAGTATGCCTTCAACATCCTGATGCGGGCGGGGTATAACGTGTACAGATACCAATTCTCCCACGCGCTTTGCAGCAGCCGCACCGGCATCAACAGCCGCCTTTACCGCTCCAACATCGCCTCTCACCATAACCGTTACGAGCCCCGAGCCTATCTGCTCTTTGCCAATAAGCGTCACGTTCGCCGCTTTTACCATTGCATCAGCCGCTTCTATTGCGCCGATAAGACCCTTTGTTTCAACCATTCCGAGTGCCTGTTTGTCCATTTTAATTCTCCTTTAAAATTTGTTGTATTCGTATTTACGTCTCTTGCATTCCGTATTACGGAATGACGACCGCCTTCTCGGCGTCCTCGCTTATAAGGCTCTCAAACGCCTTTACTATGTCATCGAAAGCAAACTTGGTGATGTACTTTTCAACTTCAAGCTTACCAGTTGCTATCAGCTCGAGCGCTTCCTTGTTCTGCTTGACGGTCGAAGCATGCGCCCCGAACACACCGAGTTCCTTATAGTGAATAAGGTTGCTGTCGATATGAAAATTGTTGTCGCCCGGAAGCCCTCCAAACAGACTTATACGACCGTTGTTACTCAATAGCTCGAGGCCCTGCTTATGCGTTATTCCTGCGGGGCATGCCGTTATAACAACGTCCACTCCGTCTGTGCCTACGATGTTCTTTATAAGCTCCACGTAACCCGCGTCTTTCGTATCGACGATGTGGGCCTTAGGTACGAGCCTGCCTGCGCTGACGCGCCGCTTCTCGGAAACCTCTCCTATAATGACCTTGCCCGCGCCCTTCATAAAGGCCAGCTCTGCGTGTATGCATCCGAGGTATCCCGCGCCGTATATGAGTACGTTGTCGCCCCTCTCTATATTCAAGAAGCTTTGCGCGTTTATAGCGCATGCGATCGGTTCGGCGACGCTCGCGGCCTCCACCGATATGCCCTCCGGCACCTTAATGAGATGCCCCCGCTCTATAGCCTTTTTAGGTATTTTGATGTATTCCGAGAACGTACCCGCAAACTGGAAGCCGATAGTCTCAAGGCTCAAGCACATATTTGTGCGCTCTCTTTTGCAGTTTTTGCACTCTCCGCAGCCTATGGCAGGCGCCATTGTATACCGTTCTCCCACGGTTAAGCCCGTGCCTTCGCCGACTTCTACAATCTCATAACATCCTTCGTGGCCTATAGTTACTGGCGTCTTCAGTTTGGCGCTGCCAAACCTGTATGTGCGAAGGTCAGTGCCGCATATCGAAGCACACAAAACCTTTGCAACCGCTTCACCCGCCTCGGCCACAGGTTTTTCTATCTGATCGATAGAGAAGTTCTTTTCTCCGTGATATACGAATGCTTTCATTTTCCCTCCTATGTCCGTTTATTCCGCCCAGGGCAGAAACAGTATCTTGTTAAAGAACAGTTCCTTCTTATATATTTTGTCAAATATGCCCGGCACGTCTTCAAGACGAAGCTTGTGCGTGATTATCTTCTCGGCGTCTATCGTTCCATCCGCGAGGCTTTCCACTCCATGCGTCCATTCCCATCCTGGGAACGGCTTCGAGAACGAATTCCACGATCCTATTACCTGCTTCTCAAACCTCATTATCTGATCGACACACTTTTCAGACAGCTCCAACGGCTTGTGCGATATCCCGAGGAATACCATCCTGCCGTGCTTGCCGGTCGCCATTATCGCGTTGTGCTGTGCCGGAGGAAATCCGGAAGCGTCTATACAAAGATCCGCTCCGCCGTCCGTTGCTTTAATTATCTGCTCGACGACGTCCTCGGCAGTTCCGTCTATTGCCACATCCGCTCCGCAATTGAGAGCGACCTTGCGCTTTTCTTCCGAAACGTCTACCGCGACCACCTTGGCAGCGCCCTTCGCTTTCATGTACTGAAGCGCATAAAGCCCGATAGGTCCTGTTCCCACTACGCATACCTTGTCGCCAGCTTTAAAACCGCCGCGCTTGATAGAGTGCAGCGCGTTCGCAAGGGGATCTGTCGTCGCCGCAGCCTCATATGTCACGTTGTCGGCTATCTTGACAAGATTGATCTCGGGAACGGCAAGGTACTGGGCGAAAGCACCGTCGCAGCGCGAGCCGAAATAGTTGTAGTCTACGCACAGCGAGAAGTGCCCCTGCTGGCAATACTCGCACTTAAAGCAAGGCATCAGCGGCGCTACCGTAACGCGATCGCCGTCCTTATAGCTCTTAACATCAGCGCCGGTCTTGACAATCTCGCCCGCAAACTCATGACCCGGAGTTATGGGCGCTATATATGCGCCATACTGGTTGATGCGCGGAATGTCCGATCCGCATACGCCTACGGCCATAACCTTAATCAGTACCTCGTTCTCCTTGATCTCGGGAACGGGAACCTGCTCTAACCTCAGATCCCTGGGTGCGTACATCCTTACTGCCTTCATCATGCTGCTCATATTAAACTCCTTAAATTACATTCAATTAGTATGTGTCTTTAATTACCGCTACATTGCCAGCCGGGCAATTGCCCGATGCGCACTGTCCGCAGTTTACGCAAGCCTTGCCGCCGCCCGATACGATAGTCACGCCCGAGCTTGTTCCCAGCCTTGTCGCGCCCGCCTTTATCATCGCAACTGCAGTTTCGTAATCGCGAACGCCTCCCGATGCCTTAACTCCCATATGAGGGCCTACAGTCTGGCGCATCAGAGCGACGTCTTCTTTTGTAGCTCCGCCCTTTGAGAAACCGGTAGAAGTCTTTACAAAATCCGCGCCCACCATCTTCGCTATAGCGCAGACCTTTACCTTCTCCTCGTCTGTCAGCAGGCATGTCTCAATGATGACCTTGACGAGCCCTCTGCCCTTTGCCGCTGTCACCACAGCTTCGATGTCCCTTTTAACAAGCTGCCAGTTGTCCGATTTGATCGCGCCTATATTCACGACCATATCCACTTCTTTTGCGCCCATCAGCAATACGGCCTGAGTCTCTTCCGCCTTAACTTCAGGCGTCGTTGCGCCGAGCGGGAAGCCGATGACGACACAGGGTGCCACTCCGCTGCCCGAAAGCTGTTCTGCCACAAATTTGATGTGGTTCGGGTTTACGCATACGCTCGCGAAGTTATACTTCTTAGCCTCGTCACAGACCTTTCTCACATCCGCTTCGGATGCCTCAGGCTTTAAAAGAGTGTGGTCAACGTACTTAGCCAGCGATGCGGGCGCAAATTCGTTTGCTGCCGCCGGTGACGTTTGCGGCTTGCCATTAAGCTGCGCACAGACTTCTTCAGTTACTTTCTTGATCAGTTCGTTTATGTCCATAAAATCTCCCTCCGAATTGTTTTATCATTTTGTTTATAAATTATACTCTTCGCACCGTTTTAAAATATTAAGGGCGGTTATCTCATCCGTATACAAAGTCGTCATATACCCGCCTCTTAGCGCTCCGATTATGGCGTCGGCTTTCTCTGCCCCGACCGCTATCCCTATCCTGTGCTTCTTTTTCTTAAGCTCGTGAAGCTCAATGCCGATCGTCCTCGCGTTATATCCATTGTCTACGAGATCTCCGCTTATGTCAAAAAACCTTGTGCATATATCGCCGACAGCGCCGGCTTCGCGCAGTGCCTTAATATTTTCCTCTGTGACTGTCGAGCGCTCGACCAGCACCGAATTCTCAGACGTCTGCCCTATGCTGAAAACGGCGATATTCGCCTCCCTTGCCAGCTCAAGCACCAGCTTGATACGCGAATCCCGCTTTATTTCGTTTGCAATCTTTTCATCGTCTACGAGAGCCGGCGCGGCTATTATATACCCCACACCCGCATATGCCTGCGTAAACTTTTCGAGCAGACCCGCAGTCTTTGTTGACAATACGCTGGTGGCAATAGAGCCGTTGAGCTGCACGATTGTTATCCCTTTTTTCGTGGTTGCGGGCGGCACGAGAAGTGACGATAAGTGCTCCATCGTCCTGCCCCACGAAACGCTGACGATATCATTGTCTGATACTATCTTGCTTAGATCTTCGGCAACCATCTTGCAAGTATCCGTCATGCATATGCTGACGTCATTCACAAAACACGGCGTGATGAAAATGTGCTCGATATCGAAGTGCTTTTTCAGCAGCTCTTCCTGAAGCGCAAGAGACCTTACCGGATATATTATTTCATGCTTAACATATCCAAGCGTCACAGCCTTTTTAATAATACGCGATACCGTGGATATAGACGTCTCTTCCTCCGCAGCTATCTGTTCTTGAGACAAATTAAGCTCGTAGTACTTCTTCGCTATGCGTATTATTGTATTTATCTCGCTTATCGTCGCGTTTTCCATCATATTTCCCAAAGCTTTTCATCCTTTGAATATATCTTCACTGCTTATATTATCTTATATTCGACACTAATGCAAATATTCCTGCCCACTGAAAATATTTTTATCGTTAAAAACGGGCAGTATTATTTTCATATCTTCTCAGTTAATGGTCAGCCTGTAAATATGAACAAAAATGTTGTATCTGTTTAGCATTTAAACCATAAATTATTCTCTTATGCTGAGCCAATCGAGCGCTAAGTCGCAGAGAAATCTTGAGTTAGTTGTCATTCAACGCAGCCCCAAAACGGCAAATCATATGTTATTATTCTTGGTTTGAAGGTGAGCTTGTGTATATGAGAGATGTCATGGGCAATTTAAAGTTCTTAATAATTTAATAGTGGCGAAAAATACAATGTTTTTCGCCACGTTTGATTGAATCTTTGGACAGCCAACATAAAAAGAGGTGTTTATATATATCTTATCCAATCTCCCTATCGCTATATAATGTGATAATAGTCTTACCTTTTCACCCTTGCGCTCTCGCCTCGCATAACGCTCTCGGCTTCTTCCTTATAAGCCCAGTTCCAGTCTCCGAGGAACGTATGGCACAGCGCGGAGTATGCAGCCGAGAAATCAACGATATACTGCGGGTCTTTGCCCTCGAGCATGCCCCACATCATAGACGACGCGAAACTGTCTCCTCCACCCGTCCTATCCGTTATCTCAAGGTTCTCGTACTTGCGCGATACGTAATATCCGCCCTTGTACATCATGACCGTGCGCCAGTCGTTTAGCAGCGCAGTCTTGACTTCCCTCAACGTCGTCCCAACCGCGACGACGTTCGGGTATGCCTTGACCACCTTCTCAGCGACAGCCCTGTAGCTTTCAGGGTCTATCTTCGCGTAGTGCTCGCCCGTGCCCTCAGCCTTTATGCCGAGCATCTTCTCGAAATCTTCCTCGTTGCCTATGATGACGTCAACATACGGCATCACACTCTTCATGGTAGCCTGCGCCTGTTCGCTCGTCCACAGCGTAGAGCGGAAGTTAAGATCGAAGCTCGTCGTAAGCCCCAGTCTTTTCGCTGCTTTAAGCGACGCTATTGCCTGCTCCGCAGCTCCTTGAGATATAGCCGTCGTTATGCCGGTGGTATGGAACCACCTTGTGTCCTTCAGTATCTCGTCCCAGTCGAAATCGCCCTGCTCCACCTTGCTTATCGCACTGTGACCACGGTCGTATATTTGTCTGCTCGCCCTCGGGCCTATGCCCACCTCGAGGAAGCAAAAGCCGTTTCTCGTCTTTCCGCAGCCGTCGAATGGCACCGTTTTCACACCGGACATGTCAACGCCGTGTTCCCTGCCGTGGTTGATGATATATTTTCCGCTCCACGTGTCCACGAGCTTGGTTATATACGCCGTTTTAAGACCCAGTCTGGATATATTCACGCAGCAATTAAGCTCTGCCGCAGCTATCGCAAGCTGCAGAGAGCTCGACTGCTCGAGCCTCATATGCTCGGGGGCATTGAAACGTATCATCGCCTCACCGAAACCCATCATGTCATATTTTTTCGTCATCGTATAAGCTCCTTATTGAATACAAACCTAGGTGTACCGCCTTTCAGGTATTCGGATATCCCGAGCGCAGCCTCGTAAGCCACCCTTGCCGAGCACTCCTTCGTCAGCGCAGCGCTGTGCGGCGTCAGTATCACGTTCTTAAGCGGCAGCAACGGGTTGTCCTCTTTTGGCGGCTCGGATTCCAATACATCAAGCGCTGCTCCTGCTATGCTGTTTTCTCTCAGCGCCTTCGCGAGGTCCGCCTCGTCTATAATCCCACCCCTCGCCGTGTTGATGATGTACGCGGTCGGCTTCATCAATGAGAGCAGCTTCTCTCCCACGATGCCCCTCGTCTCGTTCGTCAGAGGTATGTGCAGTGATATGTAGTCCGCGCGTTTGAACACTTCTTCTATATCCGGATACAGTGTTATTCCCGGCAGTTCCTTTATGTACGGATCGTACCCAATCACCTGCATATCAAACGCCGCCTTGCACTTTTCGGCAGTGAACCTGCCTATCCTCCCGCAACCTACGAGGCCCAGCGTCTTGCCGTTGATGTCGGCGCTTTTGTTCGTTCTGCGTATCTTGAAGTTACCTGCTCTGAGCTCGCTGTCGTACATAACAAGCTGCTTGGATATCGCGACTATCAGCGCCAGCGTGTGCTCGGCCACCGATATCGAGTTGGCCTCGGGTGTATTCAATACCAATATACCTTTTTCGGTAGCAGCCTTAATATCGACGTTGTCGACGCCGACTCCCGTCCGGCTTATGACTTTTAAGTTCTTCGCATTATCGATGACCTCTTTTGTCATCTGGTACGCCGTGCTTAAAAGTACAGCCTCGGCGTCTCTTATGTTGAGGTCAAACTGCACCTGCTCTCCGTCGGGTATAGTCACCATATCTATATCCGGTATGCCTTCGAACAGCTTCGCGCTGTTTTCTTTCAGTTTCTTCGTTAAAAGTATCTTCCTCATGCGATCAGGCCTTCCTTTTTAAGAAACGCCTCCATCTTTATCTTAATATCGTCTGTCAGCGGAAGAAGCGGCAGGCGCGCGTTGCCTCCGCAAAGCCCTGCAAGATCCATACCGTACTTGACTGCGGCCACACCGCCCGAACCCGATACGCCCTTGTTGAGGCGCAACACCTTCTCATTAAGCTTGAACGCCTCTTCGTATTTCTTTTCGAGTATAAGCGTGTACAGCTCGTTAACTATGGAAGGGAATACGTTGGCAAGCGATACCACACCGCCCGTGCCGCCCATAAACAGCGTGTTCATGAAGAAATCAGCGCTGCCCGCCATCACGCATATCTGATCCCTTACCCCGAACAGGAAGCTCTCGATATTGCCCTTCGACGAGTCTTTCATACCCACTATGTTCGGGTTCTTGGCGCATTCTTTGACGAGGTTTACGGAAAGCTCGGTGCCTCCGCAGAACTGAGGCGCGTTGTACATCAGACACGGTGTTTTCACAGAATCTGCGACATCGTTAAAATATTTTACAAGCACTGGCTCCGTCATCTGCTTTTTGAAATACGAAGGAGGCAGCAGCGTAAGAAAGTCAGCACCCAGCTTCTCGTATTCTTTGGCGTACGTTATCGTCTCAAATGTCGATTCGAATATGCATCCTGCCATCACAAACTGCTCTTTTGCCTTGTTGTCGATGATCGTCTTGAGTACTTTTACCTTCTCATCGTTCATGAGGCTTTTGTTCTCACCGTTCGACCCAAGCGCCAGATAGCCTTGAATACCCGACTTGGCATAGAAATCCATGTTGCTTTTCAGCCCCGCGTAATCGACCTCTCCATCCTTTGTAAATGGCGTTGTAATGGGAGCAATTACTCCCCTCAGCTTCTCATTCTTCATTCTTAACCTCCTGATTTTACACCCCAATAAGTCTTAAGGCTTTTGAGCATCCAATTACGCGCCTTGAACGGCATTCATGAACCTTCTTTGATACGACACCACGTGATTAGAAGACGTGAATCTCGCAAGGTACCCCGGCTCTGCCGTTATGACGAGCCTGTCTATGACGTCTGCAAACTCGGGCTCAGCAGCCATCTTGTCTATATCGGGGTAGTTTAGGGGTCCTTCCATACTGCAGATAATAAGCCGCGTGTCCGGCAGGTTGTTCTGCTTCAGCAGACGAAGATTGTGCCTTACCGAGTCGAGTCCGTCGCTTCCCTCGTGCCCGTCTGTCTGACGATATTTCAGCAGTTCTTCTGCAAACTGCTTTACCTTCAAGAGGTCTGTGCTCCCCTCGTTTTTCGCAAGCAGGTCTGCGCCCAGCATCACAGCTCTCAAATCCTCGAGGTGCTTTGCGTCCTTCGATATGTCATAGAACGCAAGCAGGTTCTTCATCTGTTCAGACTGCTTCATCCTGTGTCTTACGAAGCTGTTGATGAACGTGGGCTTCGCCTGCAGCGCGAGCGCCGTCTGATAAGGTTCAAACATCAGCGTATAGTTTATCCTGTAGCCATGTTCCCTCAGTTTCAGAACAAGGTTATGGCTTCTGAACGCGTCTTCTGTCGCGGGCTGATCATACCTTGCGGAAAACCTCTTGTCTCCCGTAAGGAGCTCACCAACGTTGCCCCCGTTGACCGGCCCCATATGCGGCACCTTTACCACGAGCCTGTATTCAGTGAGGATACTCTTAAACTTCTCGCACTCGTCAAGTATCTTATTAAAATCCTCTTCGAACGGGTTGTTGAGCTCAACGCTTATATCACATCCGGGGCCGAGTGTCCTGCCAATCTCCGTCATCACCTCTTCGATGGTCTTGAACTTCCCTCCGACATTCGCCTTAGGGTTGTTTATGAACAGGTCGTACACTATGCCCGGGTTGCATGTGAGGTTTCCGAGCAGCGCCGATATCGGCGCCACCTCGTACGGATTTGCAGAGTCCGCAGAGAATATCGTCTTGGTAGGCCGCTTCATGCCGTTCTTGTCGCAGTTTATATCCCTTACGAGATCCACAAGCAGCAATCCGTCCTGTTCAAGAGTGCTCTCTATCCTAAAGCCCGCAGGCGTCTCGCCCTCGGGAACTTCAAACGTCTTTATGACATCTTTAAAGCGCTCCGTCACGCCTATCGCTTTGACCTGCCCTTTAAGCGCCTCGTACTCGCCCAACGCGATCATCTTGTTCATTACCCGCTGTACGTCAGCTTCGCCGCCGCGCACTGCCTGTGCGCCAAGAGATCTAAGCGTAAAATTTACCCCTGTTTTCCCATATACCTCTTTTGAATAATTAACATTCATATAATTAAGACCCTTTCATAAAACTTAAGTCGTGTATATTGATTCAATCTCTCCGGCATAAAACCTATGGAAATCACCTTCGGGGTAAAACCTTTCGATAACATCCTGCGGAATTCTTTCCGGCACAAAATCAAGATAGTACATCTTCCTGCAAATAATAACCAGATTGGCCTGCTTAAACGCCGGAACTCCTTCATAATACTCAACTTCGAGCCCCGCTTCGCTTATTTTGTCACCATCGCGTCCCGATTTAGTGCCCAGCAGCGATAGAGCTTTGCGGTATCCATGCGGGAAAAATGACAACGAAAACCTTTCTTGGCTTTCTATGAATTCATATGTATAACGAGTAGGGCGAATAAATATAAACGCGGCATCCCGATGCCATAGATCACCCAATCCACCCCAGCAAGCAGTCAGTGTATTGCAGCCATTCTCTTCGTCACCAGCCGTTACCAGCATCCAATCATCGCCGATGCGGACCAAAGCATTCTCTTTAAATTCTTTTCGGTCAATTTTTCTTAAAGTTTGCATGATAATCACCTTACCTTAGTTTTATAATTCATTTACTATCAAATCATTTTTAAGCTGCCCCAACCCGGAATCACATACCATCCGAGATCTTCAGCCGTCACTTTGCTCTTACGCAAATTCTATTTATCATCCTTATCGTCAGTCACAGCTACCAGCTGCGCTGACAGCCGTCATAATCAAAAAACATCCCACATTCAAAGTCTTTGCCGCATGTGCCTGCCAAATCAAAAATTCCATCAGCTGAATTCTCCGGAGGAATCGGGGCATCTATCCCCCCCATTTCCGTCTTCATCCAGCCGGGATGAATGACAACCACCCGGATGTCCTCAGGCCGCAGATAGCGCTGCAAAATCACGCTTTGCATATTAAGTGCGGCTTTAGACATACAGTAATCATATCTATTTATATAGTCGTTGTGAGTACTGATGCTGCCAGCTTCAGAACTGATGTTTATTATCGTTTTTCCTTTGCTGTTTTTGATAAGCGGCAAGAATTTCTGAACCACGCGAAGCGGCCCTAGGGCATTGGTTGAATATACGTCAAGAGCGCTTTCGATATTGAACTCTTCTAATACATTTGCGCTGTTTGCAGGCAAAATAGCAGCCGCGTTGATTAAAATATCGATCTTGTCAGTCTTTGCGGCAACTAAATCCCACGCCTTTTCAATCGCGTTTGAATCCCTTACATCAATAAAAGAAAATAATGCGAGATTATCCATCTCTTTTTCCATACGAACAGAATCTTCATCAAGTTTGTAATCAAATGCAAAAACCTGATAACCCTCTGAACAGTATTTTTTAACAAGGCATTTGCCTAGCCCTCCGTTTGCTCCAGTAATTAGAACTGTTTTCATAAATACCTCATCAATCGCCTTTTTTATATGTTTTTTATGAAAAACAAGAATCGAACTAAATATTAACTAAATTTAATTTAATTATCGTATCTTATTTTCACTCAGGAATTAATTTACCATTATAATTTATCAAATTGAAAATGATTTGTCCATATTAATTTAAATTTTATTTAAAAATATGCAAGGTTTATTGTTCGATATTTGCCATATCCCGCCTTTTATTAAATAATATTTGGATTTTATCATTAATTTATACAACAATAAAGCTCTCATTAAACATAATTTAAGTCTCAGATCTTCTTTCTGTCTTCTTAAAGAGAGTCCATTTGATATTTACCTGCAAAGCTGCAGACCCGCGCCAAAAATACCGCTCTCCTACCGTTTTTACGCAATTGGCGCTATACCTTTCTCCCCGCCCAAGTCAGTTAAATAACTGCTCTACCTTTTGTATAATCTAATATGTTTTGCGTGCAGATACTCGTATAGGCCTTCAGGTGCATGCTCGTAACCAAAGCCGCTGTCCTTCCAACCTCCGTACGGCGCGTTGATGACCCCCGCGTCCGGGTTGTTTATCGCGATGTTTCCCGTATTTATCTCACGCGATAGCCTCTCCGCAACACCAAGGCTTTTCGTATATACGATAGCGGCAAGCCCGTAGGACGTATCATTTGCGAGCTCTATAGCCTCGTCTATGTCATCAAACGCCATAACACCGACGAGCGGCCCGAACGTCTCCTCTCTCATCACGAGCATATCATGGCCGGCGTCTGCGAGTATGGAAGGCTCGAAAAAGAAACCTTTTTCAAACTTTACGCCCTGCGGCTTCTTGCCCCCGCAAAGCAGCCGCGCTCCTTTGCTAATGCCGTCTTCAATATGCTTTTTTGTGGTCTCGATACCCGCCGCGGTACACATAGGCCCAAGGTCACAGTTGTCTGTAAGCCCGTTGCCTATACTAAGTTTATTTGTCTGTTCGACAAATTTGTCCAAAAATTCGTCATAGACCCGTTTGTCCACATATATCCTGTTTACCGCAATGCATATCTGTCCCATATTGCGAAATGAGCGCCTGACAGCTCCAGCAACCGCGGCGTCGATATCGCAGTCTGCGCATACGATCATCGGAAGGCTTCCGCCAAGCTCTAGGGAAACTTTTTTAAGCGTATCCACCGTATCGGCAAGCACCTGTTTGCCCACCTTGGTCGAACCGGTAAAAGCGACTTTCTTGACTTTCGGATTTTTAAGAAGCCACGGGCCTAATGTCGGGCCCGCTCCCGTAAGCGCGTTCAGCGCTCCTTTGGGCATACCCGCGTCCGCAACGCATCTTATAAATGCAAGCGGCGACAACGGCGTCTGCGAAGGAAGCTTGCATACCACAGTACACCCGGACGCGAGTGCGCCCCCAACCTTCCAGGCCAGCAGCTCAATAGGGTAGTTCCATGGCGATATGGCCAAAGCCACGCCCAAAGGCTGATATATGACCCTGCTTTCGATGTCGGGATCTGCGTTCTGAATTATCCTTCCGTATACCCTCTCGCCCTCTTCGGCGTAATAGCGCAGTATTTCCGCGCCTTTTTTTACTTCTCCCAGCGCTTCCTCCAGCGGCTTACCCTGTTCGCTGGTCATAAGCCTTGCTATCTCCTCCGCGCGCTGCAAAACAATCTCTCGCGCTCTGCGCAGTATTTCTCCTCTTTTAAAAGGGGAAAGACTGCTCCAGCCTTTAAAAGCACTGTCGGCTGCATCCACCGCAGAGTCCGCTTCCTCCGGGGAAGCTTTGGGCACTGTCGCTATGACCTCCCCATCAGCGGGGTTTATTACTTCTAACCGTCCGCCTTTTCCTTCTATCCATTCCCCGTCTATAAGGTTCTTCTCGCTCAGTATCATTTCTTATCCTCCGCGCCGACTTTGCCCGTTACCCACAGTACGACGAGTGGCTGGTTCCCCGTCTGTATCGTGGTATGAAAAAGACCCGGCGGCACATAAAGTCCGTCGCCCGGCTTTATCGGGAACCTGTCTTCGCCGATTACCATTATGCCTTCTCCTGATATCACGAAATAAACCTCTTCCATATCATCGTGGGCATGTCCGGTCGTCGTTCCGGTAGGATATATCGTCGTATACCCCATTGTAAGATTCTTTGATGAGCTGTTGCTTTTGTCGATAAGATAATAAGTATCGCGCAGAATATCGTTGTCGCGGCCTGCAACTCGCGCACGCAGAGATCTTTGGTCGTCATCGGGTTGTTTGTTCTGAACATTTACGACTACATGCTTCATGATACTTCTCCTTGATGTATAAACTGACCTTATATCATTATTTAAAAGGAAAATCACAGTTTACAAATACCGCGACCTACCAGATATAATGCACCGGGTCTTTGATGTACTTATCGTAAATCGCACTCACCTTTTGCATATCAGCATTCAGAATAGGCGGAAACTCTGAAACGGCAAAATTTCTGGCGGCTTGCTCTGCATTGCTGGCGCCGGGTATGACGCAGCTGACTTCATCGAACATTAAGATATA
Source organism: Bacillota bacterium (assembly GCA_023399095.1). Taxonomy (GTDB): domain Bacteria; phylum Bacillota; class Clostridia; order Christensenellales; family SZUA-584; genus SZUA-584. The sequence continues at coordinate 19,789 of JAEWQS010000189.1, read as the reverse complement.
TTTAAGCGCACTTTCAGGCAGATTTGGAAACACCTCTTTCAACTCATCAACCGCTTTAAGACCCACATTATAATTAACGCCAGAGAACGTCTCACCCTTATCAAAAGTCTTCCCTTCACGATTGAAATACCTGTGATCATCTTTTCCAAACTCTGTATTCGCGTCAAATTTACCCGTAAGCAGCCCGCTTGCAAGCGGTACTCTGACGATTACACCTATATCGTTCTTTTTTGCGATCGGAAAGAACAGCTCACAAGGCCGCAGTCTGAACATATTGAATATGATCTGTACAGTCGAGACGCCTTCATAGGTCGTTGCTTTGATCGCCTCTTCTACCCGCTGCACGCTTACGCCGTAATGTTGTATCTTTCCCTCAGCTTTTAGCATATCCAGTGCGCCAAAAACTTCAGGATGATAGTAAACATCCGTTGGCGGGCAGTGCAGCTGCAACAGATCTATTTTATCTACACCCATGTTTTTCAGGCTGTCTTCTACAAATCCGCGTATATTGCTCTCATTGTACCCGGAAGCTGTATGCGGGCTTAAACGCCTGCCAGCTTTTGTCGCCACATAGATCTTATCCTTCTTAGATCTTAAAAACTTACCAATTGCCTTTTCGGACATGCCATTGTTGTATACATCCGCCGTGTCTATAAAATTGACTCCCTCGTCATACGCGCTTAATAATATTCTCTCCGCTTCCGCTTCGTTAAACGGTTGCCCCCATTTTCCTCCTAATTGCCATGTCCCCAGCGAAACTTCCGAAATTTCAAAACCGGTTTTACCAAGCCTTCTAAACTTCATAATGATTACACACCTTTCTAAATTATAGTTAATCTCTGAATTCAATAATGATTTTATATGGCAAACCGTAACATTTTTAAGATAGAATTTCGATAAACGCTCGAAATAAAAGCAGGCAGTTAGCAAGTTATCATACATAAATTTATATGTCAATACAATAACTAAATATTATTTAAATACATAATTCGCCTATACCGAGGCTGTGAAATAAACGTGCTTTTACTGCCCATAATAAAAAAAACTACTCGGAAAATGTATTATGAAAAATATCTGAATTGAATGCTTAATCGATTCGCTTTACGGATTCCCGAATTAACAACTCGGTCGAAACTTCAATATTCAAATGCATACAGTCATTCTTTTCTATTTTATCCACAAGCCTGTTGATTGCTATCGCGCCGAAATAATCCTTGATTTGTATTGTGGTTAGCGGCGGGTCCAGTTCAGAAATCAAGTCAATATCATCGAAACCAATCAAAGAAAAGTCATCGGGCACAGAGTATCCCTTTTTCTTAATAGCACTGAGTGCTCCGGCTACGTTATAGTCAAGGTCAGTAAGAAAAATTGTAGGCAATTCTTCTTTTGGAGTCTCCAGTATCTCTAAAAAATCGCTCTGAGCACCTTTTAAAGAGCAGTGAACGGTAAAAACATATTTTTCATTAAACTCAAGACCGACTAAGCGAAGACCGCTCATATATCCTTCATATCTGTCTTCAAAATTCCTGATTACAGTATGGCTTCTCAGAAATCCTATCTTTCTATGTCCCATCTCATAGGCATACAGAACAGCCTTTTCGATGCTGTTGCGATTGGCAATAGTGATCATATCCATATCATCAAAAGGATGACGGGCATCCAGTATGACCACAGGTTTTTTAAGTTCTTTGTACATCTTTATGTCTTCATATGGGATTTCCGTTGCATAAAGAACAACACCGGCGACATTTTCTTCCGATAAAGAATCCAGAAGCATATTGTTACTCATTCCGGTGTTGAAATATGTGATTTTTAAGATGTAGTTGTTTAACATGGCCGCAGACTGACAACCGTCAATAACACCCTGAAAGAAAGTGTTTGGTATAAACAACTGCTTTTCCGCTTTGTGTATAACCAGAACAATATTGCCCTTTATGTCTGAGCCGTCTTTCTCTTTTTCTTCTGATTTATCTCCGTTTTGCCAATTATCGGGGGCAAAGTTGCCGCTGGCGTAAAACTCCTCCAATACAGCATAAACCTTATTCTTGGTTTCCGCGCTTACCCCTGGCTTATTGTTAATTGCAAGGGAAACCGTTGAAGGCGATACATTTAAAATTTTAGCAATGTCTTTTGACTTTAGAATCACGTATAATATCCTTAAATAAAATTTTCTTTTTCACACCTGTTTTAAATACTATCCATATTGCATAAATAATATTGAACTATAATCACTATATTACTTATCCATGGCTATGTCAATTTCATAAACTTATTATTGTTAGTAATTATTCTAATAAATAGAACAAGGTATAACCAGGCTCTTGCCTTGTCAGGTATATTCGAGATAATATGAATAATATACCACTAATTGGATCAATCTTCAACAGCAAACGCCCTTACGGGAGAGCCGTCGAGGCCTTTCAATTTTAAAGGAACTGCGAACAGCTCGACGTATTCTTGCTTTATCTTATTGACGTTTACAAGGCTTTCTATGATTAGTATTTCGTTTTGCAGAAGCAGTGTATGGATTTCGGCATGTTTTACGGCGTTTACCGACGGGCTTTCAAGCCCGACAAGGGAGATACCGTTCTCCACAAGCCAACCAACCGCTTCTTCGCTGATACCCGGAAAAGAAGTGAAGAAATCATCTCCGCCAAAATGATCCGCCCATCCTGTCTTTATGATGAGCGCCTTTAAGCCTCTTGCTTTACCTGCAAAGGGCTCGAGATGTTTTCGTGTAATCTCTTCAAGCGGCTTTAAATCTGTTAAATCCATCACATACGCTCTGCCCACAAACCTTTCTATAGGCACCTGATCGACCGGTTTGCCGCCCTTTATCTTGTGAATAGGGACGTCTATATGCGTTCCTGTGTGCGTGCCGAATATCACCTGATTCACGAGATAGCCGTTCTGATAGTTATGGTGCTTAAGCACGCCGACAGCCGGGTCAGCGGGAAAGACAGGCATCTGATGGGTTATGTCGTGCGATAGATCGATTATTCTCTTCATATCACGCCTCCTTTATGGCTTAAGTATTATCTTGCATGCGTTGTCCTGCCGTTCTATCATCATGTCGAGTGCGCTTTTGAAATCTTCATAGGTCTTAAAATCTTTGACGTGGGATATAATAGACTTTGCTTCGAGCTTCCCGCTCTCCATCATAGCGATTACCTCGTCCCATACATTGGGACTTCCGAGAGCACCGTATATGGATATATCTCTCGTAGTAAACGAATCCCAGTCACACTCCGGTTTCTTTGCCCCGAAGAACCCCACCATGCCCACCTTGCCGCATGGGTTTATGACCTTTTTGATGTCGTCGAACACCGAAGCCCCCGCCGATGTTTCGACCACCGTATCTATCATCTCTCCGTTTGTTATCTCTCTTATGCGCTCGGTCAAATCTTCTTCGCGCACGTTTATATATCCGTCAAGGTCAAACGCTCTCGCGCGATCAAGTCTTTCCTTCCTCGTTCCCGATATAATGATCTTCTTCGCACCGAATATCTTTTTAACTATCTGCGCCGCCTGAAGCCCTATCGGCCCCGGCCCCATCACCAGTACGTTGTCGAGAGGGGAGATATGGGAGCGCATCACCGCATACATCGCAATGCCGGTTGGCTCTATAAGCGCAGCTTCCTCAAACGACACGTTTTCGAATTTATGCAGGTGAGATACTGGGAATGTGATATATTCTGCGAACCCGCCGTCCCTGCTCATAACGCCCGTCTCGGTACGTTTGACACACATGTTGTACTGGCCCCTTTTGCAGAAGTGGCACGTTCCGCAGCTTACGGTACATTCGCCTGTAACCTTGTCTCCAACCTTGAAGCCGCCGGCGTTTGACCCAACTTCCTCGATGATTCCCGACCATTCATGCCCGGGGATCATAGGAAGCTTGCATAAGCCTTCTTTAATATAGACCATTTCATTCGTATAAAGCTCATAATCCGTTCCGCAAAGCCCGATCGCCTTTATCTTGATCAGCACTTCCCCATCCTGCGGCTTCTTTATCGGAACCTCTTCATATCTTGCGTCGCTGGGCCCGTGGATCACAATCGCTTTCATATGGCATTCTCCTTTAACGATATATTGCTATAGCTTCTTTTTGTACTCCTGTATCTCTTCCTGCTGACATTTCCAGTACCATCTGTAATTAATAGCACGATAAAAGGGATTCATGTCCCAAAGATGTTTCATTGCATAACATTTACAATAACAACGGCTGCCCCTCAATTCATGTTGGTACGAGGCGCAGCCGATGATTGGTCGTTTTTACGGCTAAATAACCGTTTTCCACTCTTTGTTATCGCCGTTGAAATGCTTAAGCATAACTATCTCATCGTACTGGCTGGTGTTTTCGATAACGACCCCCTCCTGAGCAGCCGCCTTGATGACAAAGCCTTCATCCGCCGTTTGCTGTCCAAACCTGATAATAGAAGGCGTGTTTATCTCAATGCCATTAATTTTGCCATAGCCCTGCATCATAATAAACCCGTACGCGGACGCGTCTTTGATTTTTACAGTACGGCCTGGTAATACGCGCAGGCGCTTGGCCGAAAATTCTTCGATTCCATATGATATCCACTCTTCATAATAGCCGTCTGCCAACATCGCTTCTGTATCATTAACAGGGGCGGGAGCACGGAAATACTTTTCACCAAAATCTTCAAAGTTTCCTTCCCAGTCAATAATGTCAAGTAGATATTGCGCGCGGTCACCTTCAAAACCGGAAGGTATTATTGCATCATTTATTCTATCGCTCATCACATACTTGGATTCTATAATATTTTGGTAGAATACAAGCGAATCGCTCATAAACTGAGGCTCATAGGTCACCAACGAAGCCGGAGCGTGCAGCAGCCCCGCCGGCAAATACCATCCCGTCCCGAGCTTGATCTTGTATGCTTTGCTTAACGAAAGTATATGGTTGTCTCTGGTGTTGAAGTTACGTATGCATTCTAAAAACTGTTCCTTCGTTGTCCCTTTTATCAGCCCAAAATAAGTATAATCGTGATTATATGTGATACTGTTCAATTCGACCGGGAAGTAATAGGCCTCAGGCTTCTGATTCATTCCGACCCTTTTCGCGTATTCTTCCTGCGGGTGTATATGAAGCGGCAATGACGTTCCGTAATCATAAAGCTTTGAAAACATCTGAAAAGTGCCTATTGAGTCCATCGTCTCTTTTCCCAATAGATCGTTACCTAAAAGCTCAATTGCTTCTGAAAATGATATTGACTGATCACTTGTGCCTAAATAAAAACGGCTCATTGTGCTTTCGTCAACTCCATTAGCACCGGGCACGCCCGTTGAGCAAAACCAGCGTTCACAGATGCCCCCTTTTTCCATTCCATAAGGATAAAGATCATCCGGATGCAGCTTTAGTCTTCTTCCCGGCGGAAGAAACGTGCGGGGTATCCACAGAGGCATCATTCTGATGACGCCACGGTTCTTTTCAATTTGATTCTGCAAAAGCGATAGTGATGTGCTCATACTCTTTCCCTCCAAAATCGTTTATTTATTTCTGACAATAAACCTCAAATCATATAGGCCGATTTTTTTGTTATCTGTCACATGCCGGGTCAGGATTCTTTTTTATAATGCCCAGTATTGAATCTGCTATTGAACACAGCAACAAATAACAGCTTGTGGCTCCGGCATCAACAACGCCCCGGGAACGCTCGCCTAATCGGCTTGCACGCCCGACTCGGGCAACCATATCCTCCGTCTCTTCCCACCCAGCTTTTGCACCTTCTTTAAGTGCTTCAAGAGCAGCGCAAAATCCCTTGCCCTCTTGCAGCTCCGCCGAGTATGCTTGAACGCCCGGAATTAGAGTGTCAAGAAGCGTCTTGTCCCCCCGTTTCGCGCCGCCTATATCCTTAATGCCATCAAGCGCAGCTTTCAGCATGTTTTCAAATACGTCTTCGTTAATCTGGTCTTGGCACGCCATAGACATTTCATCAAAAAATACGCCATATAGAGGACCCATCGAACCGCCGATATCATCCATCAGCGTTTGGCTGAGCAGCGAAAGCCCTTCTGAAAGTGAATATTGCTTACCTTCCATCCTGGACTGCCACAGGGAAAAACCTTTATTCATGTTGACGCCATGATCCGCATCGCCGATCTTGCCATCAATCTCGCTTAAATAGACTGCATTGCTTTGTATTGTTTTTATCATATCTGATAAAACACACACGGCATCTTTGTTGCTAAATGTCATCTTTAACGCTCCATTATTCATAACTGCTTTAAGCCCATAGAATATGCGGGCATGTCTATACAGGCTTTCAGTTCTTCATCGAGCTTCATAACTGTCAGCGTAACCCCCATCATTTCCAGTGACGTAAAATAATTGCCTACGTACGCTTTATAAACGCTAATTCCTTTTTCATCGAGCATCTCATGAACGCGGTTGTACACAATATACTGCTCCATTACAGGCGTCGCACCAAGTCCCGATAGGAGTACAACGACTTCATCTCCCGCAGTAAACGGCAGATCGGGGATTATCAGATCCAGCATTTGTTCTGCCATTTTATCGGCTGTTGCCAAGGGCTCAATACTGACACCCGGCTCCCCATGATGCCCGATGCCCACTTCCATTTTTCCTTCTTCGATTTTGAAATTCGGCTGCCCAACGGCAGGTATTGTGCACGGAGCCGTACCGATTCCAACAGAACGCGTATTATCTATGGCTTTCTGAGCAGCTGCAATAACAGCATCAAGATCAAAGCCCATGGCCGCCTTTGCACCGCCCACTTTCCACATAAGCACTTCGCCTGCCACTCCACGGCGTTTTTTTCTCTCTTCTTTTGGTGCTGAGGCGCAATCATCATTTGCAACGACGGTCTTCACTTCAATGCCTGACTCTTTAGCCTTACGCATTGCCATCTTTACGTTCATATTGTCACCTGCATAGTTTCCGTACAGGCAAGCCACGCCGTAACCTGCGTCTGCAGCCTGCATCGCATCGAAAAACGCCTTTGCAGTCGGAGAAGAGAATATCTCGCCAACAGCAACGGCATCGCACATGTTTTTTCCAATATAACCGATAAAGGCTGGCTTATGCCCGGAACCGCCTCCGGTGATAACTCCCACTTTTCCTTCTATAGGGGCTTTTATATATTTGACAACGCGTGGGTTTTCTGTGAACGTTACGATGTCAGAATGTGCTTTGATGAAACCTTTCAGCATATCCTCGACCACGTAATTCGGATCATTTATAATACGGTTCATCGCTGTTCTCCTTTGTGATTACTTTTTATAGGATAACTCGATCTCTTCGATCCGCTTGACTTTTTCTGCCGATCCTCCGCCGATGTAATGACATTTAAGCCAGATGTCAACAAGATATGTGGCTAACTCCACACCGATAACTCGGGCTCCCATACACATTATCTGAGCGTTATTGCTCTTGCGGGACCGTTCGGTTGAATAGGGATCGTGGCATACTGCCGCTCGGATACCGGTAACCTTATTTGCCGTTATTGCCATACCGATACCTGTGCCGCAAAGAAGTATACCGTATTCAAAATTTCCTGCCCGCACAGCTTCTGCAACATCTTTCGCCACGTTTGGATAGAGAATTACCTCACCGGCTTTCGAGCCAAAATCCTTTAATTCAATGCCGCCTTTATCATTCAAATATTCGATGATCGCTATTTTTAGATCATAAGCAGCCTCATCGCATCCAATCGCAATTTTCATCTTTTCCTCTTTTACGAATAATCAGCGCAAGTTAGATCTTAGAAGCAATTGACTTTAAATTAGCCAAGCCTTCTTCAGCAAGAGCTTCTCCTGTAGGCGCAAAGCTGCGCCATATCGCACAGTTGCCAGCAAGCTCTTCAAAGCTTGGATCAAAAGACTCGATAGTAAGCGGCCCATCATATCCAACCTCTGCCACCGCCTCGAAGAATTCTTTAAACGGCACAAGCCCCGTACCGGGTATGCCTCGGTCGTTTTCATTGACATGAATGTATCCAAGGTATTCCTTGCCGCATGTTTTTACAGCGCCTTTAAAGCTTTTCTCTTCACGGATCATATGGAAACAATCCAGATGCACTTTCACATTGCCGGTTCCCACATCCTTGCAATACTTCACCGCATCTTCAGCAATATTCAATAAGAATGTTTCAAAGCGGTTGACGCACTCCACACAAATAACGACATTACCCGTTGCTTTTGCATATTCTGCCGCTTCTCTCATACACGATGTGCTCCATTCCCATTCCTCAGGGGTCCTTGGGCGACGGGTGATATAGCCCCAAGCAGCATAATTAACCCCGCCAAGTATATCCGCTCCAATCTCATTGCATATATCAACGCATTTTTTCAAAGCCTTCACGGCATTTACTCTTATTTCTGGATTTGGAGAAATTGGGTTTGTATCTTCTGTCAATGTTGTCGTACATACACACTCGATACCAACTCGAGCGATTTCGGCTTTAACTTTTTCCAATGGGAAGGTAAAAGGGTTCGCAATTGCAAAATCTATTGCTTCAAACCCCATATCTTTTGCTTTTTGAATGATCCATATATCCTTCTCATTAAAGTTTTCAGTCCAAATAAAGCTGTCGACACCAAATTTTAATCTCATTTGTGTTTTAGCACGTGCCGTTAAAGTTTGTGCATTTCCTCCTCTTTAACATATTTACTGATGATTTTTATAACAATCGCATAATATGTATTTCAAATCTTATGAATTTAAAATCTTAAGGCTAATTCCAATCCGCTATTTGTTTGCACAAACACAGCTTCAGCATTGCTTTAAGGTAAACGAAATAATAAGGCTCACGTTTTTACTTAACGTATTCCCGGGCTATTATATTTACAAAGATATTTTACGTATAATTCCTATTGGCTATTGTTTATGTCATTCCGATTGAGCGTTAGCGATTGACTACGAAGTGGATTGGAATCCCCTTCTGCAAAGCACTTTTCATGGGATTCCGATCCACTATCGTAATCGACAGGCTAAAAATGACCACACAGGGTTTATCGACAGCCTGAAGCCTGTAAACCTATTACAGGCTTTTTCTTTTTACTTTTTGATTAAACTCCGGTATCTGTCTTTTCCTGATTGGGCTGGCCGTTCCAAGCGGAAAGCCCGCCGTCCACGGGAATATTTACGCCGCAAAGATGTGTAGCCTGATCCGATGCCAGAAATACGATTGTATTCGCACAATACTCCGGCTCGCAAAGCGCGCGTGCAGGCATATTCATCCTAAAGCTCTCCAACACTTTCTCGCTGGCTCCCGTCAAAAACATGGGTGTTTTCACTGCAGAGGGGGATATCATGTTAACTCGTACGCCCTGCACAGAGTAGTCCATGGCAACAGCGCGAGACATGGCCAATACCGCTCCCTTAGTCGCACAGTAAAGCGACATGTTGTAGTCGCCTCCCATACCCGATACTGAAGAAACATTGATTATTGCGCCTTTTTTCTTAGCCAGCATCTGGGGTCCAAACGCCTTCATTGTATGAAAGATACCGCGCACGTTCACATCAAACTGGAAATCATAATCTTCCTCAGGCGCATCCTCGATCTGCCCGACACGAAAAACGCCCGCACAGTTCGCAAGCACATCCGCTCCGCCCGCTTCCTTTACCATTTGGGCCAGCGCTGCAACCTCATCCCATTTGCCTACGTCTGCGGACTTGCAACACACTTTCCCCGGATACTTCTTGTCGAATTCTGCGCAGACAGCGCTTAACTGATCCGCATGCCAGTCTGTCATGAAAACCTTATCGCCCAGCTTCAGGAATGCATCCGTAGTCGCCTTGCCTACACCGCTGGCGGCTCCTGTTACCACTACATTACGCATTTGTTAATCCTCCTTAAAGTATCTGAGATATCTCTATATGCTCATTGTCCGGCCCACGGAAGAACACCCATTTTGTGCCGTTGGGGAACATATCAGCGCAGTACATCTGATCCTCGGTCTCAAATTCTATGCCCTTTGCCTCCAGCTCTTTTCTGAAAGACTCGATATCGTCCACCATCATTGCTACGTGATCTACCATGCCGTTTCCTGGGTTTTCGCCTATCCTTCTTTGTACGAGCTCAAGGCACAGGCTCCCTTTGGCCATAAACGCGCAGGTAAACGTGTTGTTATCTGCATCAAAGGTACACTGCCATGTGCACTTAAGCCCAAGCATTTCTTCATAAAATTTCTTTGAACGCTCCACATCGTCAACAAATATTCCAACGTGTGCAAGCCCCGTTACTTCAGCCATTTTTGTACCTCCTTTTAAACTTCATATTTGGATTTGATAAACGTCAATGACTGTTTCATTTCCTCATCCAGTTGTTGTTTGCTGGCGCCGTTTGAAAGATCGCGCCATAAAAACACATTATTGCCGATTGTGCCATATGCCATTGTAAAAGGCTCAAGCAGCATCCTTTCGCTGTAACCGACTCTATTAAGCCCGCCAAACACCTTGTCCCAGTCCACTTGAGTTCCCTGACCGGGAAGCCTGCGGTTAGATTCGCCCAAATGAACATGCCCAAGATACTTCTTGCCAAGCGTTTCTATCGCCTCATCAATGCTGTCTTCCTCAATATTCATATGATAGGTATCCATCGTCACTTTGAAATTGGGATGATCGACACGCTCTGCAATATAGCGCGCTTCTTTTGCAGTATTGACCAGAAACGCCTCAAATCTGTTTACGATCTCCATACTCATCGTTATACCAAGATCCTCAGCGACGATAACCATTTCCTTTATTGAAGAGATAACCCTGTCCGTATATGTTTTTTTCATATCCGGCGTCAGTCCGCCCTTCAGACCGCAAGGCCACCCTTCAGAATATCCGCCATCGAAAAATGTTGCGCCCATCCGCGAAGCCTGCTTAAGGTATGATATTATCAAATCAATACCTTTGCGCCTTACCGCCGGATCATCACTGTATGTGACTGCATCTTCACCGACGCCGCCATTCATCAATATCTCGACGTTAAGATCGGCTGCCAGGCTTTTAAAATCCTTTATCTGATTTTCTGTCCAATCCATTGTTTGGTTAGTATGAAATTCTACACAAGTAAGCCCGCAATTTGCCGCATTGCGAAGAACCTGCATATAATCTGTCTTCCAGTCTTTCGACCAGTAACTAAAGATCGTTCCGTACTTTGTCATTCCCATGCCTCCATATAATTCGAAAATTGTGTACAGTAAATAAGGCAGCGCTATCATTTGTGTTAAACTAAGATAGCGCATATCCAGGTACCCAAAGCTTAATTCGCAATCTGCCTCTTCTTAAATACAGTTTCTGTAATTGAGTCAAGCAGTATCGCCGCAATGATAATGACGCCCTTGAAGAACCATTGCCAAAACGAACTCACACCCGCAAGATTCAAAAGATTGCTGATAACGCCCAGTATGAGCGCGCCGAAAATTGCGCCAATAACGTTTGCCTTTCCTCCCGACAAAGCTGTTCCGCCTATAATTGCCGAAGCGATGGCATCCATTTCCATGCCTTGTCCTGCATTTGGCATAGCAATGGCGACTCGGCCTGTCAAGATAAGCGACGCAAACGAAATCATCCCGCCCATAATGACAAAGGCCTTAATTTTTACATTATCAGTATTGACGCCCGACACTCTTGCAGCCTCCATGTTTCCTCCTGTTGCAAGAACATGCCTTCCGTATTTTGTTCGATTAATGAGAACAGCAATTATTGCAATAAATACCGCAACGATAAGCACTGTCATTGGCAGAAAGCCGAATAAAATACCCTGTCCGATAAACTGCATTGACGGATCCGTTACATTATGAGAAACGCCGTCGCATAAAAGGTAAGCAATACCTCTGAATATTTGCTGTGTGCCCAGTGTTAAAATAAGCGGTGTCAGTTTAAGCTTTATTGATAACAAACCATTTATCGTGCCGCATAGTAATCCTGTTGCTATTGTCGCTGCAATTGCTACAGGCAAAGGAGCTATAAACGAAACCTGAGAATATACAATGCCGCATAAGCTTAGCATATGCCCTGTAGAAAGGTCGATCATGCCGCATGTAAGAACAATAACGTATCCCAAAGCCATCAGGCAATTAACGGACACTTGTCTCAGAACAGATGAGATATTGGTGCCGCGGAAAAAGATGCCTCCCGATACTATCTGTGCCAATATACATATAAATACGAACAAAATGATACTTTTATTCTCAAGGAAAAAAACCAAAAATTTATCTTTGCGGCTGGAATATTTTTTATTTCCTGCTACTTCAGTTTTTGCACCCATTTTATTTTTTACTCCTTCAGTAATTATTGAGCTTTCCTATAACCAAAAGCGTACTGCATTATCGTTTTCTCGTCATACTCTTCGCGGTCAAGCTCTGCCATCTTCTTTCCATTTGCCATGATTATGATTCTGTCGCTTATAGCCATTACTTCAGGAAGCTCTGACGAAACCATTATGATTGTCTTACCTTCTTTAGCTAAACTGCACATAAGCTTATAAATCTCTGCTTTTGATCCGACGTCTATGCCTCTTGTCGGTTCATCGAAAATGATCACTTCAGACTCAGTTAGCAGCCATTTTGCAATAATGACCTTTTGTTGGTTTCCGCCGGAAAGCTGTCCGGCAAGTTGGCCAAGGCCTGAAGCTTTTATTCCAGTCGCTTTCTGGACCCGCAAACAATCCTCTTCTTCACGTTTTCTGTCTACAAATCCTCTCTTTGTGATTTTAGGCAGACATGCAAGAGAAAGGTTGGTCTTAACAGAATGCATATGTATGACACCGCGCCTTAATCTATCCTCAGTGATCATCGCCATTCTTTTGTTTATTGCGTCTACGGTGGATCTTATTTGAATTTTTTCACCGTTCAAAAAAATCTCGCCGCTGTCAGCCCTCTCGATACCGAAAATGCATTCCATTACTTCAGACCGGCCGGCCTTTACCAGCCCCGAAAAGCCCAATATCTCACCCTTTCGAACTGTAAAGCTTATGTCTTCAAAATAGCCCTTTCGAGTCAGATTCTTAACCTCAAGCACAACTTCTTTGATCTCTGCTTTTTCTTTCGGATAAAGATTGGTCAAATCACGCCCGACCATTTTTGCAATGATCTCTTCGCTCGTGATCTCTTTCACCGATTTACGGTCAATGTATTTACCGTCTCTCATGATCATGACATCGTCACAAATCCTAAAGACTTCATCGAGTTTATGGGTAATAAAAACAACAGCCATGCCATCTTTTACAAGTGATTCGACTATACTGTAAAGCATATCGATTTCTTTATTTGTAAGGGAGGACGTCGGTTCGTCCATTATCATGATTTCTGAATTATACGAAACCGCCCGCGCGATTTCTACTAGCTGCATCTCAGCAACAGAAAGAGTTTTGATTCTTTGACGTGGATTGACTTCTATCTTTAGTTCATCAAGCAATTTTCTTGTCGCTTCGTCTCTTTTGTGTATGTTAAGATATCCGAATTTTATAAACTTTTTTTCTTGGCCCAGCCAAATATTTTCCGATACTGTCATTTCAGGCACTAATGTAAGCTCCTGATGAATCATCGAGACCCCAGTATTCAATGCCTCTTGCGGATTTTTGGGAGCGTATGGCTTGCCTTTTAGCATCATTTCTCCGTTTGTCGGGCGCAAGCTGCCTAGAATAATATTCATAAGAGTCGACTTACCAGCGCCATTTTCACCAACTACCGCTAATACTTTTCCCTCTTGCAAATATAGGTTAACTTCTGACAGAGCTAATACCCCGGGGAACTTTTTGGTGATATTCCTCATTTCAAATAATGGTTCTTGATGCAACTAAAATCACCTCCTACTTTTCATGTGTAAAGTTTGCTCAGCCAGCTTTTTATCAGCTGGCTGAGCGTTAACAACTTAATAATTATTAGTCTACATACTCGCTGTAATCCCATGTTTCGTAGTTGCCTGTTCCGACATTGTTGCCGTCAAGTACAAATATAGCACGGGCATAGGTCATGAAATCAATTTCATCTGCTTTTCCATCTTTGAATTTCTGGCACAGTTCGATAACAGTATCAGCAACCTTTTCAAGGTTGAGCCCTGAGCTGGCGTCAATCCAGCCTTCTTTGACGTAATCTTCAATTACCGGAAGTCCGTCATAGCTAAGAACCAAGTAGTCTTCGGGATTCTTTCCTGCTGCCTGCAGTGCCTGAACAACGCCAACGCACATTTCATCACTCCAGCAAACGATCGTGTTCATTTCATCAAGCGTATATCTTTGCAGCCAGTCTTCAGCTATCTTCATTCCGCCGGCGGCAGTCCAGTTGGGATCCGCTTCAGCCGAGATAACTTCTTCCCATCCTACTGTAAGATAATCTCTGATATTTATGGATCTTTCACACACACCCTTTGAATCGATAGCTGCAGCACCTACTAAGAAGCCAACTTTAGGTACGAATCCGGGATTCGCTGCAACATAATCATTGAGCCACATTGCAAGAGGAATACCACGGATCAGTTCAGGGTCGGAAACGTGTCCAAGATAATCATAACCTTCAACCGCAGTCATGGATGACATGAACGCAATCGGAATTCCCGCTTTATCGGCAATTGGCACAACAGTGGCATTAGCCGTGTCGTTAACCGGACGTGTTATGATAAGATCTGGCTGCTGCTGGCAGAGGCTTTCAACGTCAGCGATATACTTGTTCATATCAAGATCGCCATTGGTTATGCTATACTTCCAGCCAAGAGCGTCCATCTTCTCTTCCAAATAGCCCTTAATTACCGTAGGAACAGCATCAAGTCCGCCAAAAGCGATACCGACGAAGAACTCGTCATCAATACCCTCGGCACCCTCGGCACCCTCGGCACCTTCAGTACCTTCAGTTTCAACAGGCTCCGCGCTTTCACTCGGCGTCTCAGGCTGAGTTTGAGCGGGCGCAGCACATGCAACCAGCATGATACATGCCAAAACCATTGCTAAGACAATTACAAATACCTTTTTCTTCATGAGTTTTCCTCCAATAGTATTTTTATTTGGTGTATGTTCACCAAAATCGTTAGTTATTCAATTAAACATACCGTAATGAATCTCTATTACCTATTATTAATAGTTTCTGTGTAAATTTTCTACAACTAAAATCGCATTATGAGACTGATAATTTAAATTTATTTTAATGGCCTAAGTATAAATCCATAGAGTATTCAATGTCAATAAAAAAATGTGCTAAATTAATTTTAGTTCGATTTAGTATTCATGTATGCCTATAAATAATGTATAATATATTGTATTAATTCAATATTGTGTCTTTATATTAATAAAAATGCATGATATGTGCAGATTTGTTATCTTATTTTCTTCCATTTGTTGCATATTGTTCTATATGGCAAATGTTATTCATTGTATTATCGTTGCTAAAACAACATTAGCAATACAGCTAAATTTATATAAATTAGTTTGAATAAATTGTGCAAGTCTCAATAATATTAAATTATAACTATTAAATTTATTGTGATATTTAAATTTTATTCAATTAATTCTTGACTTAAGGGTTAATTGATTCTATTATCATCATTATGGACTACATATTATATCACTGTATTTATAAACAGAATAAATTTAACTTAGGAGTATGTGGATGAAAAGAGCAACTTTAGTAGGAAAATGCAAGTATGAGATCGAACAACTTGAAGTTCCGCATGCCGGACCAGGCGAAGTGCGCCTAAAACTAAAATACAACGGCATCTGCGGTTCAGACCTGCACATATTCATGAACGAACATCCTACATTATTGGATAAGTTCCCCATACCTCTCGGTCACGAATTTTCGGGTGTTATTGATGAGATCGGCGAAGGCGTAGAAGGTTTTGAGATAGGTATGCCAGCTACTGTTCAGCCGGTAAGAACATGCGGCAAATGTAAATGGTGTACTGATAAGGAGGGTACTATTGCGCTATGCCCTGAAGAGCGTTTTTATGACGGCGGCACAGCGGAATACTACGTGGCAGTCGCCGAAAATATCGTTGCTTTTAAAAAGTGCAAATCCTTACAGGATGCAGCAATGACTGAGCCTCTGGCAGTAGCTGTACATGGAACAAAGCTTGTTCCCGGCGGCCTTAAGGGAAAAAGCGTACTTGTTACCGGAGCCGGCACAATAGGGCTTCTTACAGCGCAGGCAGCAAAACATTACGGCGCTTCCGAAGTATTCGTCACTGATATAGTGGAAAAAAGGCTTGAAATCGTAAAAGAACTGGGTATGGTTCCTATAAATCCATTGAAAGCTGATATTAAGAGTGTATTAAAAGAAGCTATTGGCGAGGAAAAAGTTGAAGTCTCTTTTGAATGTGCAGGCAATGAAAAAAGCCTTGCTGATTGCATAGAGTTTACGGAAACACGCGGCGTTGTCATTCTTCTCGCTGTTTTTTCCAAACATCCAGCTGTAGATATGTTCCGCGTAGAAGACAGGGAGCTCAGATTATTTGGTGCCTATCAATATAATCCTTCTGATTTCTTTGAAGCTGCGGATTTGGTTGACGAAGGCGTGCTTAACCTTGCTATCATGCGCGGTAAAGAATTTGATCTTGACGATGTGCAGGAGGCAATTGAGTGGACGATCAAAAATGCGAACGAGTGTATTAAGGTCATGCTGAAAATCTAAACTTAATCTACCTGTTAACAAAAACGTTCTAATAATAGGAAGTACAACATCTATTATTCTTCTTTACGAGACTCAGTTAAAGTTTTTCAAATGCATGAAGGTGAATTGAATAGAAATTCAATTCACCTTCAAAAGATACAACACACTGCAAAATAGAAAGAAACGCACCTGAGTTCATTATTAATTGATCCTAAGAAGAAGGAGAAAACTATGATAAAAGTAAAAATCATCGGCGCAGATGGTAAATATGTGTCCCGAGATGAAATCATATCTTTATACGCAAGCGATATGGAATACGTTCCCTATAAACGCAAGTCTACAGTTGATTCTGATGCAACCATCAACTTGGAAGTCCCCGAAGGCCCTGTCATTCTTCATGCAAAACTAAACATACCGGGTTTCGGGTACGGTATGTGGATTATGTCAGATAACTGCGGTAATGGCTACGGTACAAACAGCGAAGTTAACTTCATACACGATGCAGCTCAAAGCCGTATCTGCGAAGTTGACAAGATACTTGCCGAAAAGGAGTTTGTTCCATCAGTCAAGCTGTCCTCCATGCTTTTGGACGCAAAGACTCTTCTTTCTATGAGTCATGATTCCGCCAAGGCGCCTGTTTACGACATGATGTCCCTTGCCGCCGGTTTGTGGGCTGGCGAATTGGCTGCAGTTGAGCGTGCCCAGAAGCGCATTGCTGTCCGTGGCAAACGCGAGAATTTCAAGTTTGGCTGTAATGGATTCCCCTATCCCTTTGACGGTACAGGCAGCCGTGAACTGTGGAATAGCGACATCGTTGACCCTCAGCTAAAGGGCGCAGCATCTATGAAGCAGAACTTTGAATCTGTATTCAACTTTGCGACACTGCCCGCATATCTTAAGTTCCTTGAACCGGAATACGGTAAGCCCGATTTCTCCCAAATTGACCGCCTTCAATCAGCATTTGAAAAGGTCGGGATAGAAACCAAGATCCATCCGCTTTGGTGGGCGCACAGCTTAGGCATGCCCGATTGGACTAACGGCCTTAAATGGGAAGACGGATCCATTAAACGCGAAATCGATCGTACCATCCATCGTACCGTTGATCGCTATAAAGGACGCGTCCATCTCTACGATGCGATAAACGAAAACCACGACTGGTGTAATGCCTACAGCCTGACTCAGGATCAACAAGCCGAAATGACAAAATTCTGCTGCGATGCCATCCACGATACCGATCCTGCTGCCCAAGCTATCGTCAATACCTGCTTTATGTTCGGTGAAAACGCAGCGGACGGTCGTACCCAGTGGGGCCCCACATGGGAACGCAATCTGGTTCCTTACTCACATTTTGAAAAGCTTGACCAAATGGGCGTTGCGTACGATGTCATAGGCATGCAGCTTTACAACCCGGCTCGTGATATGCTGGCCATTGACAAGATGTACAGCCGTTTTGATAAGTTCAACCGCCCGATCCATCTCACTGAGTTGGGTGTTCCGTCCTTCCCCAGCGAAGTCAGACCCGACACAACTCCCGGAGATATTTACTGTCTCCAGTACATGTATTGGGGCATCTGGCACGATATGGCTTGGAGCGAGCGGACTCAGGCCGACTGGGTCGAGCAGTTCTACACGGTCACCTATGCCCATCAGTCTGTAGAAGCTATCTCAACGTGGTCTTTCACCGATCACGGTTATGTGCCCGGCGCAGGTTACTTAACGGAAAGCTGCGAACCAAAAGAGAGCTTTTATCGTTTAAGGGAGTTAGAAAAGTCTTGGGGCTTCGAATTTGGAAAGTAGTTATTAGAAGACTCTCTTCACAGTTATTAATAAAAGCTGCACTCAACTGACGAAAACATGTTTGCAATGGCTATAATGCGGACAATAAGTCCTGTAACTGTTCCATTAGCAAAGTCAATACTTATGCCAGGAGAAAAGATTATGAATAACAAAGCGGTTTATATGCAGGGAACTAACAATATGATCACAAAAGAGGTTCCAGTGCCCGTACCCGGAGCGAATGAAGTATTAGTCAAAGTAAATGTCGTGGGTATCTGCGGATCGGACGTGCATTATTATCAGCACGGAAGAATTGGCGACTTTATTGTTGAAGGCGATTTTATACTGGGGCATGAAAGCGCGGGCGAGATTGTACAGGTTGGCTGCGAAGTAAAAAACTTAAAGGTTGGAGACCGTGTCGCGCTTGAGCCGGGCAAAACATGCGGTAAATGCAAACACTGTAAAGAAGGCAAATATAATCTCTGTCCGAGTGTTGAGTTTTTCGCGACTCCGCCTTATCACGGTGTGTTCACAAACTACGTCACACATCCTGAGGATATGTGTTTTAAGCTGCCGGACAACGTTTCTTATATGGAAGGGGCGCTCGTCGAGCCGCTTGCTGTCGGCCTCCATGCATCGGGTATAGGCGAAGTAAAACTCGGCGATACCGTTGTTATCTTCGGTTCAGGATGTATCGGGTTGGTTACGCTGCTTTCATGCAAGGCAAGAGGCGCGTCTAAAGTATATGTCGTAGATGTCTTGGAAAACAGGCTGGAGACTGCAAAGAAGCTCGGAGCGGACTACATCATCAATGCAAGAGAATGTGATGTCATTCAAAAAATTCAAGAGCTGACGGACGGCCAGGGTGCTGATGTCGTGATTGAAACAGCGGGCTCAGAGATAACGGTTAAACAGACGGTAGAAGTTGTATCCCGCGGCGGCACAATCGTTTTAGTAGGCATGACCCCAAAAGATGAAACGTGCTTCAACTTTATGAAACTGATGGGCAAAGAAGGACAGTTGAAGACGATATTCAGATATAGGAATCTATACCCCGTCGCTATCAACGCAATTTCAAGCGGTGCAATAAACGTAAAGAATATTGTCAGCCACGAATTTGATTTCGACCATGTCAGAGAGGCCTTTGATTTTGTTGTTAATAATGCGATAGATGTCGTTAAAGCGGTTATCAATATAGATTAGAAGGGAAACACCTTCTACGTTTTGATCTTGGTATAAGTAATGGGTCAGCCCCAGTCAGACACTCTACGGAATCGACTACAGAGTTTGCAAAAACTCTGTAGTATTATTTTACGCCGACAGATTTCAGCCAGTGTTGATAGTGTTGATAGGTGCATCCAGCCAGATAATTCCGATTGGCCTCTTTTATGTACTTCAACTTTAGATGGCGTAAAACGAGTTTTTTGTCTTT
>JAEWQS010000185.1 GCA_023399095.1 Bacillota bacterium | reverse complement strand
TGGAAGGCGGACCGTGGAACGTGGACGGCTTAAAAGCGGTCTACCGCTTCTTGGAGCGCGTCGAGCGCATCGTATTGCGCTTAAAAGACGTCAAGGCTTCAAGCGAAGAGGGCAAGAAAGAGATACTATACGCACAGAACTACGCAATCAAGCACGTATCCGCCGATATTGAAGCGTTCTCGTTCAACACGGCGATTGCGCGGCTTATGGAATTCACCAATGCGCTTAATAAATATCTTGATGCTTCCCCCGACGAGGCCGTATCCGCCGATGCCGCGAGAGCGCTTGTCAAGCTGATCGCGCCGTTTGCGCCGCACTTCGCGGAGGAGCTCTGGGAGCTGCTTGGCGAAGAGTATTCGGTGTTTAACCAGCCGTATCCTGTGTGCGATGAAAGCGCGCTTGTGCTGGATACCATCGAAATGCCTCTTCAAATCAACGGCAAGGTGCGCGGCAAGTTCAACGTGGCTGCGGACGCCACCAAAGAGGATATCGAAAAGCAGATCATGACCACGCCGGAGTTCACAGCGCTGTTTGAAGGCAAGACAGTGCGCAAAACGATTATTGTACCGGGCCGTATCGCCAACATTGTGGTGGGCTGACCCACAATTCAAAACTATCGTCACATTGAAGCGGCAATCTATCGGTTGCCGCTTATTATTTTCTATGGTAAAATGCATCGGAAAAAGGCGAAAGCCTGTCGGACAGTTCGAAACCATCCTGTCCATAAATAAAACTAGGGAGGCCAGATCACAAGGTCTGGACAGATACCGTATTGGTATCTGTGGAAAATGAAATGAAAAGAAAGCTAATCACTACACGATTCATGGTTGAAGCCGGCATCATTGCCGCACTGTACTTTGCCCTTACGATGGCTAGCATTCCCCTAAGCTACATGACCCCGCAAGTGCGCATATCTGAGGCACTGTGTATCCTGCCATTTTTCACACCCTCGGCGATACCAGGATTATTCATCGGCTGTCTGCTGTCCAATCTTGCGGGTAGTCCTTTGGGGCCTTACGATATTCTGTTTGGCTCACTCGCGTCGCTGTTCGCTGCTATCGCAGCACGCTACATACGGCCCAAGTGGCTGGTGCCTCTGCCCGCCGTGGTAATTAATGCATTCGTCGTGGCCGGCATCTTACAATACTATCTGGGTATACTGTACTGGGGATCTGTATTGTGGGTTGCTGCCGGACAAATCATCGCGTGTTATGCTCTTGGTATGCCGTTATTGCTAGCACTCGATAAGCATAAGAAAAAAATCTTCTCTACCATGATTCAATAAAAAATTAAGAAACCCGATCTACGCGGTATCCGAAATGGGTGCCGCGTTTTTGTTGCAGTCATCCGATGTCATGCTGAGCTCGTCGACTACGTAGTGGATTAGCATCCCATGGCTTGTGAAGATAACTGCGTTGTCGCTTGCTTCCAAAGTGACTGACTCCAAAAAATCTTTCTTGCATACCAATAGCCCGCCATCGCGTATATATAACAGGTAATAATCGATGAGGTAACTTATGTGTATCTGATAAGCGGCATACTTGGAAGCATCGTGGGAGCGGCAGGAACCGTGGCTGGCGGTTTGCTTGCCATGTTGATCGGCAAAAGAGCGCAGGAGCCGCGCCCGTTTCTTGCCTTTGCAGGCGGTATGATGATCGCGGTGGTGTTTTTTGATATGCTGCTGGAAAGCGAGGAGCTGGGCGGGCTTATTCGCATGTGCGTCGGCGCATCGGCAGGCGGCATATTCTTCGCGCTTGCCGACCCGCTGTTTTCTCACAAAGGTGAACCTTCGCTCTATTCAACAGGTATACTTGTGCTGATCGGCATCGCGCTGCACAACCTTCCGG
Organism: Bacillota bacterium; assembly: GCA_023399095.1. Taxonomy (GTDB): domain Bacteria; phylum Bacillota; class Clostridia; order Christensenellales; family SZUA-584; genus SZUA-584. Next base: position 12,560 of record JAEWQS010000185.1, on the reverse strand, counting down.
AGGGCCTCGCGGTGGGCTCATCTCTCGTGGAAAGCCGGCATCTGGCGATTTCCCTCTCACTGCTCATGCTGGTCCACAATGTGCCCGAAGGCATTGCCGTGTGTCTGCCGCTACGGCTGTCCGGCATGAAGGTCAGGCGCGTAATCATGCTTGCTTTGCTTACAGGGCTGCCCACGGCGCTCGGCTCTGTGGTCGGAACGGCTATCGGAAGCATTTCCAGGGAAATGATTGCGTTCTGTATTGCGTTTGCGGGCGGCGCAATGCTCTACATCTCTCTCAAAGAGCTGATCCCCGCAGCGGGGAAGCATAAGGTGTTCTGTTCGCTGCTGGGCGTCTGCATCGGCTTTTTTATGACGATGCTGATTTAATCGTCCCTTGAGCGACGGTATAGGTATGCGCCTGCGCGCATTTTAGCGGCACTGCCGTGGTGATAAAGCACTGCGCACCGTTTATGCGTTCGAGCAATGCGTTTTGCCGCGCATTATCCAGCTCGGAAAACACGTCATCCAGAAGCAGCACGGGGCTTTCACTAAAATCCGCTTTTGCGATTTCAAACGTGGCGAGCTTGAGTGACAGCATTGCGGTTCTTATCTGTCCTTGTGATGAATACGCCTTGATCTCTGAGCCATTCAGTGCCACTGCGAGGTCTTCGCGGTGGGGCCCGTAAAGGCAAAAGCCCTGCTCGATTTCGCTCGTGAGCGATTTATCCATCTTTTCCAACAGTGCTTTTTGTACGTCGTCTCCTGTCACACTGCATTTATATTTTAGGCTCAGCGTTTCACCGTTTGAAAGATCATGGTGAACCGTGCGGCTGATTTCATCCAGACGCTGCAAAAACGCCTGACGTGATTTTATGATGCGCGCACCATGGTCGGCAAGCTGTTCGTTGAAAATCGATACAAGCTTTTTTAGCTGGTTCTCGGCCATGCGCGACTTTAAGAGCGCGTTTTTTTGCGCAAGCGCCTTGTTGTATTCCTGAAGCTCGTAAAAGTATGCGGGTTTGAGCTTGGATATCTCCATATCGATGAAACGTCGGCGCAGCGTCGGAGATTCTTTGAGAACCTTTAAATCCTCAGGCGAAAATACCACCGCGATAAAGTTGCCGAAAAGCTCACCCATTTTTTTTACCGGCTGACCGCTTATTTTGAGGCTTTTTTTTTCAAGCATGGAAAGCAGCGCCTCCACAGAAAGCTGCCCCTGCTTTTTGACGATGCCGCCCTTGATATAAGCAGACTGTGCGCCCTCGCGGATGCATTCGACTTCCTTTTGCGTTCGGAACGATTTGCCCATGCTTAAAAATCCGATGGCTTCGAGCACGTTCGTCTTGCCGGCAGCGTTTTTACCCTGCAATATGTTGATACCGTCCGAGAACAAGGCTGTCAGGTTCTCATAGCTGCGATAGTTTTTAAGCACAAGGCTGTTGATGAACATAGCGTCTCCCTAAAAAGATGTGTAATACCATACCGCGCCCCACACGTTGACGACGATGCCAATGGCCGCAAGCACCGCAGGCAGCGCCGCGCGCCATCGCGCCGATTCCTTAGGCGGATTATCCCCTATAATCAGCAGCATAAACGGCAGCATATCCACAAGATACCGGCATCCAAACTGCCAGCCCCCCATTGTCTTATGGGAGAGTATCAGCACAGCATGCACAATCAGGCATAAGAGATATATGATTCGCTTGTGATCCAGCTGCCGCTGCACCAGTCGCACGGCCAGCAGCACATACACCGGATTCACGAGAAAGAACAATGTACCGTTGAACTGCGGCCAGAAGCCCTCGTTCCAAGGCCCCGGCAGCTTTAAAATCTCCAGCAAATTTCCCGGGACATATTCAAGCGCAAACTGCGGCGCATACTTAAACTCGGGCAGATAGTTGTGTCCAAATTCAATTATATTGCCGAAGCGGATATAATTATACGCGGCGGCGCACACGCCCAACGCGACCAACGGCAATACATACTTGATGCATCGAACTAGCGTTCCTGTTATGCTGGCGCCCTCGTTCTTTTTATACAACAGATAAAAAAGCAGCGGGGCATATACGATGTTCATGGGGCGGCACACAAACGCGATGCCAACACAAAGAAACGAAAAATACCAAGCATACTGTATGCGGCTTTCTATCAGATACACCGCGAGCACTGAGAAAAAGAAGCCTTGGGTCTGTGCGGAGAACCACACCCATCCTGTCAGTGATATATAGAATAGGTTCGAACCTAGCGTCATCAGCAGCGCGACAAGCGAAGAGACTAGCCCGTCAAAACCGCGGCGCATCATAAAGCGGTAAATCAGTACAAACGAACCAAAGCCAAAAAGCGTGTTGATGAGGTTGTCCGGTGTGTTCATGCCGAATACGGGAAACAGCAAGAACTGTATCACGCTGGGAAACGGCGGAAAGCTCACATAGTACTTGCCGCCATACTCGGCAAGCTCCAGCCACGTCACGTTATCGGGCAGAAAGGCTTGCCCCTGCCACCATACCGCCGCCTGCCGTGTATAAGAGTCATAATCGCAATGTGAAAGCGGCCCCTGACCCAACACGCGGTACATGATGATATACACGCAGATCAAAAGCCCTGCCGCAAGTATGAAATGATATGTATACCGTTCCTGTTTATCGTTCATCACAAGACATTTTAGCATGTGCCAATATCTTGGGCAATGCGGATTTCAGGTACTGCCTGTTCTTTTCGCGGGCTTCATGCAATTTTTTAGTTTGCATCGGCGCACCTACAGTAAACTTACATTATGTTGCCGGTCAACTGGGCGCGCATTCTTTTCTAAGCTGCACAATCTCTATATCGCTAAACCCCAGCGTGCGAAGAAAGCTCGTATGCTGCTCAGGTGATTGCTGCTCAAAGCTCAAGTGCCACTTTAGCGTCGTATCATTGTCAACTCCCGCCTCCTGCAATATTGCTTGCCATATGTCTTTGTTTATCCTCTTTGATTTAAGATCGTGATTGCCAAGCAGTTTGATGATGACCGCCTGCTGAACCTTGATGCTCTGTATTTGCGTATTTAATTGATTAAGCCGCTTTAATAGCAGCGAAGACACATCAGACACCCGGTTATCAACATATTTGGAGATGTCGTGCAGCGCAATCCCCGCGTCACGCAGGCTCATAATAACTTTGAGTTTTTCTATATCGTCATGTGAATACAAGCGGTAGCCGTTGTCCGCCTTTTTTTCAGGGGAAATGAGACCAATGCTCTCATAATACAAAAGCGCCGTTCTTGAAATTCCAAACATTTTTGCAGTTTTGCCTACCGTTTGCATAAAACGTACCCCCCTTTTAAAAAGGCATTGACATGTCTCAGCGTGTAAAAAAAGTCTTGAAATATAATTCGTGGGCAAGACGGGCTGTGCCCGCGCAGCCCACACCATGGGCCCACCCCAAAAGCTTACTTTTGGGGACCCCGGGAAGCTTTGCGCAGTTCCGAGTTTGCGAGGAACAAGCAAAGCCGGTAAACTGGCGGAAAACCGTAGGTTTTTCGACAAGCTCAGACATTGACCTGTCTATAACTTTATAGCTTATCATGGCCAGTATAATCAAATATTTGGAGGATGTAAACTTATGAAACAAAATGAGTATGCCCTGAGAATTGTCAGAAAAGGAACGCTGGCGCTCAAAGCCAATGCGAAAACCGTATTCCCTCTGCTTTGCCCCGTTAAGGAAGCGGATTGGATTGCGGGTTGGGAGGATATCTGCACGTTGTTCTATACGGATTCCGGTGTCGCGGAAGAAGCGTGCGTCTTTGAAACAGATACGCCCGAAGAGGGCAAATCGCTTTGGATATGCAGCCATTACGATGCAAAAAACACTGAGATCACCTATATTAAGCACATAATCGGCAAAACCATCATCAAATGGGATATGATTGTGCGTGATAAGGAAAGCGGCAGTACCATTGATATGGTATGTAACATGACCAGTTTAAGTAAGGAAGGTGTTGAGTTTACTAAGCAGATGGATGCAGGCTTGAAAACGCTGTTCAATAGTATTGAAACACAGATCAACGATTACATCACTCAATAGCTTCTGCTGGACGCACGTTAAAAGAAGCCCGCAGTCCATTTCCGCGGGCTTTCCATTCCTTAACTCTTAATTTTTGACGTAGATATGTGTGCTGGCGCACTCGCCCGAAAGAATATCGGCGATGCGGTTGCCCGCGCTCGATATGTACACATGTGTGCCCGCCTTGGCGGGTCCCAGCGAATATTTGAGCTTTGCGCCCGCGCCCTGCGCGCCCGCGCGCGACGCGCCCCGGCAGCAGCCAATCACGTCGGCAACGTTTTTTTCAAGCGCCTCGGGTGTTTCGCCTGTGATTTCACGAATCAACGTTGAAGAATCTTTGGGGTCTTGATAAATGCCGTCCACCGAAGTCAGTATGATGAGCGTTTTGGCCTTGACTAGCATGGCCACCACCGCCGCCGTTTCATCGTTGTCCACGCACTCCACAACCTCGCGGCCGCCGTTGTCGATTTTTTTCAGCTCCATCTTGCGGTTCTCTTCGCTCGAAACAGGGTCATTATAGTTGATGATCGGGATTGCGCCCTGCGAAGGTGCGCGATTCAGCAGCCGCAATATATGCTCTCTTTTTTCCACATCATTAAAATGGCTGTGCTCGACCAGCACCTGACGCACAGAATACTGGGGGTTGATAAACTGGCGGTAGTTCTCCATGAGTATCGCCTGACCCTGTGCGCTGTAGTCTGTTTTCACGTCCTCCACGTCGCCGCTCAGCTCATGACCGTTTCGCTTTAAGTAATCAATACGGCCGATTTCCGTCGCGCCCGAGCTCACAAGCAGCATGCCGGGCCGCAGAGAATTGCTCAAACGTGAAAATATATTGTAGTCGAGATCGCCATCCTCATGGCGGATCAGCGCCATCGACCCTATTTTTACAACGATATCATATGCGCTTTCCAAAGCTCTACGCTCCTATCACCGGGAAAACCCAGCTTAAAATAACGATATCAGTATAATCACACAGCGTATAAATGTAAAGTCTTGATGTTTGGGTTTAAGGCAGCAGAATTGTTTTAGTGACATATATTTTTGTACATTCCTTGTTGCTTAATAATAAGAAGTGGTTCATAATTATACAGATATAGCCGGATAAATACATTATTATAAAACCAGAGATATCTTGAGGAGTTAAAATGAAAAATATAAGAATCAATATAATAGGAATTATTTTCAGCATATGCTTTTTGCTGGTTACAATATTTAGATGGAACAACATCGAAATGATGGACAGAATTTTTTATTGCTTAGCAGTTGTTGGGCTTGGCCTAATTGGTATTGCTCCGCTGTTCAATAAAAGAAACCATTACGAATAAATTAAAACTTTACCCTTTGGTATATTATGTGTTAATGCGTATATTCAATTATTTTGATTTCTTCCCCGACCGCAGAAGAAACAGTGTCCCGCATTTTCTTGGCAAAAGGACATGCAAAACCGATAGGGTTTCCTTTGGATATGCATGAAGCAAATGCAATGGCCTCAGCTCCGCGCTTTACCATTTCCGTGGCTCTGCTCACAGCTTTTTTACCCGGACATCCGCCGCATTTCACCTTCTATATCTTCAAAGGCGCCTTTCTTTTCCCGCGCATATTTCAAATCCGTTGTGGCTGGGCACATATCTTCTGTCTGCATGCACCGAATAATTCCTGTTTTCATGACTACCCCTTTGAAAAATAAAACTTTCCTATGTAAATTATATCATGCTCTACGGTGGATTTCCATGAAGTTATCGATGTAGTATGTGTCTAAAATGAAAAGGCAGAGACTGCTTAGCCTCTGCCCGATACGTCCTTTCCTTATGCCGCCGTTTCCACCGCTACTTGAGTCTTGGGTTGTTTGGGTGGCGCAATCAGGGCGTTTTTCTTCTCAAGGCGCACCATGATCACCGTAAAAACCACCATCGCAATGATGAACCCCGCGCCGCCGATAATGCCTGTGGGCGCAGGCCCCAAAAATGTGTCTATCGACTCGGCGCCGCCTTGTGTGAAGTAAACGCCGATTGCTGCAAAGCCGTTGAGCGCACCGTGGCCAATGGCTGCAGGCAGACAGCTTCGCGTTCTTAATGACACATACGAGAAAAATACGCCCATGACAATGCAGAATACGCACATCGCGAGTATTCCCGTATAAGGATAACCCGGATAATTCAGCCCGTAGTTGTGCCCCATCACCGTGAGCGGCGCATGCCACAGCCCCCAGATCACGCCGCTAATCAGCACGGTCGGCACAATAGAAAGCTTTTCTGAAAGCTTGGGCACGAGATAACCGCGCCATCCCCATTCCTCACCGGTGGTCGTGAATATGTTGAGAATAGGCGAAAGCACCACGCCCATGGCAATCTGAAGTATCATCATCGTTCTGACGGCATCTGGGTCAAAATTAAGGCCCTGCGCCGCGAAGGATTGTGCCATAGCGCCCATATTTGGATCAAATCGATTCGGGTAGACCAAGAAGTACAGCACCGCACCCGCCGAAATCAACACCACCGGCAGCAGCCAAGCGAGAATATAGTAGCGGATGTGTCCTTTGAAGTTGGGCAGTATCCATGCATCCTTAAAGCCCTCCTTGGTAATCAGGCGCGTGAGTACCACGCACAGCGCGGGGATAAACATCACCGAGGCAACCAGCAGCGTGGAAATCGACGCATACTCCGGTTTATTAATCATATTGCCGATCACGAATATTTCATAAGCATAGGTAATGACGAAAGTCAGTACCAAGAATATCGCAATCCGTTTGCCTGTCTGAGATTTTTCCATAAATAAGACCTCCATAAAACATTATAGTATTATAGCTTGATTTTCACGGCCGTCCCGTAAGCAATCACTTCGGCGGCGCCTTGCATCATGGAAGACGACGCATAGCGCATATTGATTACCGCGTCGGCGCCCAGCGCTTCTGCTTCATCTACCATGCGCTTCACCGCAATCTGGCGCGATTCGTTGAGCATCTCGGTATAGCTCACAATCTCTCCACCCACAAGCGTCTTCATGCCAGCCATAAAATCCTTGCCGAAATGCTTAGACTGCACGACACTGCCCTTCACGATACCCAGTGCTTCCCCTATTTCTTTTCCCGGAATGTAATCAATATTTAGCAGCAACATTTTCTTCGCCCTCCTTTATTTCTTTCATTCTTTGTTTTAAAGCCAAACCCACACCAATGATCACTGCTGTGGGGAATATAAGAATCAATACAGCCACCAGCGCGGGCACATGGCCGTCAATAAATGCCCAGAGCAGCAGCCCCAAAACGGTGCCCATAAACGCGATCACGGCAGCGGCCACGGCGATAGCCGAATATCGCAGCTTTTTATCCTTATTTATATTCATAAAGCGCGTTCCTTCCTTCTCCATCTTCTCAATCTGTTCCAAATATTTATCGGGATCCATCGTCTCAAGCTGCAAAGCGCTTTGCGCCATCTGTGCGCACAGCATTTTTATCTGTTCTAGGTTCTTGCTGTCTCGTTCCAGCTTTATAAGATGCCGCCGCAAAGCGTCCTCCGTTGTGAGAATACCGTTTTGTATTTTGAGTATCTCTTCAATCGGTATCGCGAGCTTTCGCAGCAGCTTGATTTTCTTTAACAGCACCACGTCGTTTGTTTCATAATCGCGATATCCGTTGGCGTTATTGCGGCCGGGCGCAAGCAGCCCTTCCTTTTCGTAGAACCGGATGTTTCTCTTGGAAATACCCACAACCTGCTCAACCTCATTGATCTTCACTGATTTGCCCCTTTGCCTGTTTTGTTACATTGTATACCTTCTATCAAGGAGAAGGTCAATACGTTGCTTAAAATAAATGCAAAGAAATTCCTAAACGAGCTATACCGCTAATTGCAGGTTGATTTTTTCAATTGAGTTTGATATCCTTTAGCGAGAGAAAGGTGGACGAGATATGCCCATTTTTCTCCTGTCTCACTTCTTAGCATGGCACAAAGAAAGGATATTACGATGACGATTGCAATCGGATCGGATCACGGTGGGTTTGAACTCAAAAAGTCGATTGTTGAACATCTAAATAAGCAGCAAATAAAAATACTGGATATGGGGGCATACGATACACAATCTTCCGACTATCCTGATTTTGCACCTCCGGTTTGCGACGCTGTTCTCTCGGGCAAAGCGAACTTAGGCATTTTGATCTGCGGAACCGGCATCGGCATATCCATTTCGGCAAACAAAATTCATGGCATTCGATGTGCGCTTTTGGGAGATTTTTTTTCCGCAAAAATGGCGCGGGAGCATAACAATGCGAACGTGATGGCGCTTGGTGCTCGCGTGATTGGGCCGGGTCTTGCTTTTGAAATTGTGGATGCTTTTTTAAAAACCGAATTCTCTGACGATGTTCGTCATTCCAAGAGAGTGGATAAAATAATGAATTTGGAGAAACGCTAAACGTTTCTCTTTTTATTACCGAAAAGCACAGCTTTTTGGGCCATAATAAATCATAATCGTTTTAGATATTTAGGAAAGAATTAATGCAAGAGCACGGAGGAATGTAATGGGTAAGCTAGTTGTCATGGATCATCCTCTCATTCAGCATAAAATATCGCTGATTAGAGACAAACAAACAGGCACGCGGGATTTTCGCCTTCTCGTCGAAGAAATTGCCATGCTTATGGGCTATGAGGTAACACGTGATCTTCCTTTAAAAGAGGTGGAGATTGAAACACCTGTTGCCAAGGCCAAAACCAAAGTCATATCGGGCAAGACGATCGGCATCGTTCCCATACTGCGTGCCGGGCTCGGCATGGTCAATGGCATACTCTCGCTCGTTCCTGCCGCAAAGGTTGGGCATATCGGCCTTTACCGCGACCCTGAAACCTTGCAGCCGGTGGAATATTACTGTAAGCTGCCTACGGATGCATCTGAGCGCGACCTCATCATCGTCGATCCAATGCTGGCCACAGGCGGCAGCGCCAACGGCGCCATCACGCTGCTTAAGCAGCGCGGTGTGAAGAATATTAAGCTGGTTTGTCTCATTGCCGCGCCCGAGGGCGTTGCGGCGGTGCAAAAAGAACACGGTGACGTGGATATTTTTGTGGCGGCGATTGATGAAAAGCTCAACGACCACGGCTATATCGTACCCGGCCTTGGTGATGCGGGCGACAGGCTGTTCGGCACAAAATGACAGGAGCGTAAAAATGGCAATTGATGTATTGAACGATATCAAGGCCGCCGAGGAAAAGGCGCAGGAGATACGGCGTGTGGCCGCTGTCGCTGCCAAAGACGCGGTAAAGCTTGCTTCACAGGAGAACGCTGCCTATGAGGATGAAGAGCTTACGCAGGCTCGGCGCTTAAGCCTCAAAAAAGTAGATGAAGGGCGCACGACCGCCAAAACGGAGCTGGATAAGCAGCAGGCGCAGCGGCTAAAGGAATGCGAAGCGCTTAAGGAAAACGCAAGAAAGAAGCTTACGCTCGCCGCGGATGTGTGTTTAGAGAGGATACTCAAATAACATGGCAATACTGGGTATGAGAAGAATGGCGCTGATCGCGCATCAGGACAGCCGGGACAAGCTGCTCAAAAGCTTGCAGGAGCTCGGCGCAGTTGAAGTCGTTTCGACAAAGCTCGAAGGGCTGAATTGCGTGCACCATCCTATCGCCCTGTCTCTTCTCGAAGAAAAATATGCGGCTGTACGCGAGGCACTGGAAACGCTGCGTCCGTACGATGAGAACAAGCCGTCATTTCTGACGCCCAAACCGCCGATATCCCGCAGCAGCCTTAAAGATACAGCAACCCGCTTCGACGAAGCGGAAGAGATCATTGATAAAATCAAAGCGTTTTCGGATGACATGAACGCGGTGAAAGCACGGCGCCAGAGGCTGAAGAACCGCATCGCACAGCTCGAGCCGTACGCACGTTTCGACGCGCCGCTCGAAAGCATCGGCGAAAGCAAATACGCTGTGAGTATGCTCGGCACAATACCCGATGACAGCAAGGATAAATACGCGCAGATCAAAGAGGATTTCAGAGATTCTGCCTGCTTTGAAACGGTGGACGATCAAAAGGATACGATCACGGTTTTTGTGGTGATGCATAAAAGCGTGCAGGAAAAGCTCACGGGTGAGCTCAAATTCATCGGCTTTTCCGAAGCCTTTACCAAAGAGCTTTTCGGCACACCGGGAGATATCATTCACGACTGCGAGAACGAGTATCTCTCACTCGAGGAAGAAGCGAAGGAATATGAGGACAAAGCGCGCCATTACGTGGATGACAAGCCGCTGTTAACGGCGCTTGAGGATTACCTTGCCAACGAAATCGCGCGTGAGAAATGCACTGAAAAGCTCGGTGAAACGGGCAGCGCGTTTGCGCTTGAGGGCTGGGTGATAGCGGGCGATCAAACAAGAGTGGAAACAGCCATACTGGAAACCGCGCCTGAAGCCTATGTCCATTTCCGCGATCCCGAGGAGGGCGAGATACCTCCCACAGCGCTTGATAACCCGGGCGTGGTTCGGCCTTTTGAAGCGGTCACGGATATGTACGCCGTGCCTTCACCAAAAGGCTTTGATCCCAACCGCATCATGGCGTTTTTCTACTTTGTGATATTCGGCATGATGATGGGCGACTTTGCCTATGGCGTGCTGCTTTCTTTGGGCGCGCTTGCCGTGCTCAAGCTCAAAAAACCTATCGGCATGTTCAAACGCATCACCACGGTTGTGATGTACTGCGGCATATCGACAGCGCTTTGGGGCTTGTTCTTTGGTACAATATTCAGCATCGAAGGCGTGCCTTATGTGTTAAGCCCGCTCAAAGACGCTGATGGCGCAATGGCCACACTCATTCTGTGTCTTGGCATCGGTGTGCTGCATATCATGACGGGTCTTGGCATCGGCGCATATATGGACATCAAACGCGGTCACTTTTTTGCCGCAATATTCGATCGCGTATCGTGGATGCTCGTCATTATCGGCGCCATCATGCTGCTTGTGGGCGGCGCAATCGGCACGGTAGGCACATACATGGCTCTTGCAGGTCTTCTGGTTCTGCTGCTGACTCAGGGGCGCAGCAAAAAGGGTATTGTCCGCAAAGCGATGGGCGGCTTGTCCAGTATATACGGCATTACAGGCTACGTGAGCGACATCTTATCCTATTGCCGTATTTTCGGCATGGGCCTTGCCACAACGGTTATCGCGATGGTGTTCAATACCATAGCGGGGCTGCTGATGGGCGGGGCTGTGGGATACGTATTCGGTATCGTGATACTCACTGTCGGTCATGTGTTCAACATCGCGATCAACGCGCTGGGCGCGTTTGTGCACACCGCACGTTTGCAGTACATCGAATTCTTCAACAAGTTTTATGAGGGCGACGGACACGCGTTTATGCCGCTTGGCATACGCACAAAGCATCACAGGCTGCAGGATTAAGAAACCGCAGCAGCGGTTTAAATAAACAGAAAACAATCGGTAACGATTTTAGGAGGAACCCTATGGACTTTTTTGGTGATTATTTTGGCATGATCATATCGACGTTTGGCGCCGCGCTGGCGGTAGGCCTCTCGGGCATCGGCTCCGCAAAGGGTATCAGCCTTGCGGGTCAGGCTGCGGCCGGCCTTGTTTCGGAAGAGCCGGATCGTTTCGGTCAGGCGCTTGTGCTGCAGCTGCTTCCGGGCACACAGGGCATCTATGGTCTGCTCGTTGCGTTCCTGATACTGCTCAACAACGGCATTGTGGGCGGCGGCATGATCTCTGCGGCACAGGGCTGGGTATATTTCTTCGCCTCGCTGCCGGTGGGCATCGTCGGTTTAACATCCGCCATCTCGCAGGGCAAAACAGCCGTATCGGGCATCGCGCTTCTTGGAAAGCGCCCCGAGGAGCAAGGCAAAGCCATCACGATGGCCATCATGGTGGAAACCTATGCCGTGTTCGCGCTGCTTGTATCCATGCTGATCGTTCTGCTCGGCACCGGCAAGGCCGTTTAAGGGAGCTGATTAAATGCCGGGCGCTGAGAAGCTCATAGAAAAAATACTGGCCGATGCCCAGCGGGACGCAGAGTCCGTCTGGGCGGATGCCGACGAAAAAAAGCAGACCATGCGTGACAAAGTGATGCGTGACATCGAACGCCGCAAAGCGGAGATTGAGCGCATGGCCGCAGATTCTGTCGTCGAAAACAAGAAGCGTATGGCCGCCGTTTACGATCTCGAATACCGCAAGCAGCTGCTGTCCGCCAAGCAGGAGATGATGCAGCAGGCACGCGAGCTTGCGCTTACGAAGCTCCGTGCCCTGGACGATAAGTCTTACCTCAAGCTGATGAAGCAGCGCCTGATTGCCTGCGCGGCATCGGGTACGGGCGGCATCGCGGTCGCTCCGGGCGAAACGCGGCTGAACGCGGCGTTTATCGCGGATGTCAACGCGTGGCTGAAGCAGTCGGCGGGACAGGGCAGCGTGACGCTGCTGCCCGAGCCACGCGATATCAGCGGCGGCTTTGTGTATGTCAGCGGCGGCATGGAGATCGACGTGTCTCTGGAAGCGCTGCTGGACGAAGCGTGGCAGCAGTCCGAAACAGAAGTCGCCGCAGTACTGTTC
>JAEWQS010000155.1 GCA_023399095.1 Bacillota bacterium | reverse complement strand
CCGACACCGACACCGACACCGAGGCCGACACCGACACCGACACCAACACCCACAGCAACACCGACGCCGACGCCGACGCCGACACCGACATCGACACCGGCACCGACGGCGACATCGGCACCCATGGCGACGTCAAAGCCAACCGTAAAGCCGACGGCGACACCGACGGCAACACCGGTGCCGTCAGCGACACCGACATCTGCACCGACGGCGACACCTGCGGCATCTGCAACGCCCACTGTGTCTGCGACGACGTCGCCCAGCCAGTCGGCAGACCCCGGCACGCGGACAATCATGGGGACGCTGCTTAATTCGAACGGCAATCCTATGTCAGGATACGTGGTGGAGTTGCATTCCGACCCGATGACGACGGTCACGGATTCGCAGGGGCGTTATGCGTTTCATAATGTTCCGTATACAAACCATGAGTTGATTGTGAAAACACCCGAAGACGAAAAAATTGCTGAGTTTACGCTGGCCTTCTTGGAAGGAGATGAATTTAGCACGGATTTGACGGACAAAGGCGTGAGCATCACATACACCGGAAGCACGGAAACGGTCAACATTGTGGTTGAGGTGACCCAGGATCAGAGCAGTGCAGCCATTTCGCAGGTTTCCGATTCGGACAATCCGTCAACAGACGATTCTTCCGGGGGTATTGGCTCGGTTCTTGTGTGGATTGGCGGCGGTACTGTTGCGACGATGCTGATCGCTTTGTTGATTATCATTCTGATAAATAAAAAGAAAGATGACAGTAAGGAACTCATTTAGAATATGGTCGGTGAAATGGAAGCGGACAAACGCTGCCATTTTTGTATAAAGAACCTGCCCGATGGCGCAGATTTACAGGAAACCAACTATATTAGGAAAAAGCATGTACGTTTGACGTGCGACCGGCTTTGACATAGCACTTTTCAGGTATATGCACAAAAACTGCGTGCATGCAGCAGTTTCATCTTCTGCCCTATCAGCGCCCGTTACTCTTGTAGCTTTTCTGTCCAATTGTAGGTTTCCTGGGTAAGTTTCCTGTCCATATTACTTGAATTACTGCGGATATTCGTTATAAAATATATCGTGTCATTATGTACTTTAATAGAGACAGCGTTGAACGGTACCGGTCGGCGTATCGTGCGGGAAGCGTTGTACAAATGGGGCATTTCGGAGTGGCAGGTTCATCAATACTATCAAACCGGACGCATCCACGGAGTAACCCGCTTTGGGCGCTCGTGGGCAATCTCTGACGACGCAATAAAGCCCACTGACCACAGCAAGAAAACCGCTTCAGAGAGGTAACTGACTTTGTTGAAAATTGCCATTTGCGACGACGTTAGCGCCGAGCTTCAGCGTATCGGTGCACTCACCAATGAGTATCTGATCGAGCGCAACGTAAGCGCCGACATTCGGAAGTTTTCCCATCCAGACGCGCTATTGACGGCCTGTGAGGCCGAAACCTTTCACATATTTTTGCTCGACATAGTCATGCCAATGATCAGTGGACTTGAGCTTGGGCGTGGCATACGCCGTGTCAGCACTGACGCGCAGATTATCTATATCACCACAGAACCCGGTTTCGCGCTGGACGCATATTCGGTCAATCCTCTGCACTATCTGCTAAAGCCTGTGGATAAGGGGACGCTGTTTGCCGCTCTGGAGCTGGCGACGGGAAAGGTGGGTGATGAAATCGTCGTCACGATCAAAACGCGGGATGGTTTGCGCACTCTTTCCGCCGATGCTGTTGCCTGCTGCGAATATGTGCACCATACCGTGATCTACACGCTTGTAAGCGGCGTGAAGATCAAGACCTCAACCATCTCAGGCAGCTTTACGGAGCACGTCGCGCCGCTGCTGCGTGACCGTCGGTTTATCCGGCCTCACGTTGCCTTTATCGCCAACATGAGTTGCGTGGATCGGCTCTCTAAGGATGGCTTCACCTTAAAATGCGGTACCGTTGTACCGATATCCGGCAAACAGTTTTCCGCGGTGCGCAACGCTTATATGAGCTATCGGCTGGGGGAGGTGTGAGTATGCAGCTTTACGACATTCTACGCTCAATCGTCACAAACGCCATGCTTGTGGCGCTGCTGTTTACGCTGGCGCGTCCAAAGTACCGTCCGCAGACGCTATGGGTAGCGCTGGCGGCGATCGTGTCGTTGGATTTGGCTATGAACATTTTTTTCTATCTGCAAAACGACTATACGACGCTGGGAAAGCTGGACATCCTGTTTTTCATACTTGTTGGCATCGCCGTGAAGCCACTCTTTCGGGAAACACTCTTGCAGTGGCTATTCAACTGCCTCACAGCCATGAACGTCTATGCCATGACGGTCATTTTAAGCTATTACCTCTGCGGACTGTTTCCATTTTCAAATTATGCCGTAACTGTGCTGCGTTTTCTTCTCTTTTTTGCCGCAATATTGCTGTTTCGTAAGCGTCTGCGTCCTCTCTATCGTCAGGCGGCAGAGCGTTGGAGCGTCTACCTTTTTGTTGCGGCTGGTCTCTTTATGAATTTTGCATGGTATTTTATAGCAAGCGACGATGTGGAGCGGACGCTGACAGAGGATGTTGTCCCGCTCCTGCTGCTTGTTTTGCTGACGATGCTCGTTTATCTCGCCATCTTTCTTTCTCTTAGAAAAACCTTGCGAGAGGCGACGCTGTGGGAAGAAAACCTGAAAATGCAGTCCGACCGGGAGCTTACCCGACAGCGGCTTTCACTGATGGACGAGACCGTGCGACAGATGAGCATCGTGCAGCATGACCGCCGCCACTTCAACAACACGCTGCTCTCCCTGTTGCGGCAGGGTGAAGCGGACAAGGCAGTCGACCTCATCCGGCAGCAGAGCGAGGCTCTGCCGCAAAAGCCGCAGAGCTACTGCCAGAACGTGTCGGTTAACGCCGCCGTATCCTATTTTGCTGAACTTGCGCGGCAGCGTGGCGTTCGCTGCGAGCTGAGGCTGGACATTCCGGAAAAGCTCGACATAGATGAGCTTTCTCTGGTAATGGCTGTATCAAACCTTATGGAAAACGCCATTACCTCCGTATCCGCCCTGCCTGCAGAAAAGTGCACGTTGCGCTTTACCGCTGTGAACACGGGTCAACTCATTATTGAACTGAGCAACCCCTATGAAGGCGAGGTAGCGCTGGACGGAAACGGCTTTCCCATATCTCGCGAGGAGGGGCGCGGCAGAGGCACTCAGAGCGTGGCCGACTTTGTGAAGGAATGCGACGGCGAACTGGTTTATGATATTTCGGACGGTATATTCAAGGTTCGGCTGATGGTGTAAAAACTGATTCAAACACGCTTTTCAAGCGTTAGAGCTTGTCGAAAAACCTACGGTTTTCCGCCAGTTTACCGGTTTTACTTGTTCCTCGCAGACTCGAAACTGCGCAAAACCGCAAAGTGTGGGCTGCGCGGGCAGAGCCCGTCTTGCCCACGAATTATATTTCAAGATTATTTTGATACACTGACACGCTTTCAAGCGTTATATTTTCAAAATCCGACAACATTAAGTAGAAAACCGCGCCTTTTAAGTAAGAAACAGACGTTCAATTCTATTTGATGCTATCCTCTCTCCTGGAAGAACGAAGAGAAGGGAGCGTTTTTTTATGAGCGATAATTTTAGGCGGAGAGAAGATCAGGCGCTGTCCGCCCCCAATTCCGGTGGCAATGTATGGCCAAACCAGAGCTGTCCTGCTTTTACGCCACGAGGCGGAGCAGCGAAGCAGACCTGTTGGTACTGCGTCTACGCCGACTTTCATCTGGATAAACCACGTGCGCTGGATGTGGGCGTATGCGACTGGCCTAAGAAGATACAAATGGAAAAAGCGAGGAACGAGCTATAAAATAAAAACTTTAAGCATTGCGATGACTCTGTGCATAGCGTAGACACCGCTGCTCACTATGATGCCAGAGGCGGCGGCAGCAGACAATGAAATGTATATGCATTCATAAAGGTATCAGCTTTATCGACATGGAGCTTGATTAGCTCCATGTCTGCCAACCGATAATATAGAATCATTGGAGGAAATGAACATGAAAACAAGAATTCTCTCTTTATTACTGGCGTCCAGTATGGTAATTTCTTCGGCTCTGCTCACCACCGGATGTTCGCCGAAAATCGGCACGTCGGAGACTTCCGCGCCGCAGGGCACCGAGGCCTTGTGGGAAGCTGGCGATACGAGAGACAAGGTCGTCGTCATAAGCGACCTCCATCTCGGCATCAATGACAATTATACCGAAACACTGAAGAACATTCCGCTGCTTATTGAGTTTCTGCAGCGCTTGCAAACTACAACAGATGTGCGCGAGCTGGTGATCGCCGGCGATTTTCTGGACGAGTGGTTTCTGCCCGTCTATTATCCCAGCTACACAGATCAAAGCCAGTTTTACAAGGACGTGATAGCCAATAATCAGGACGTGATCGACGAATTTAACAACGTGATTGACAGCGGGATAAAGCTGGTCTACATAATCGGAAACCATGATATGACACTGGAGGCCGATGTTTTGCAGGAAGCAATCCCTGACATCGTTCAGGTTAGGGATGCGGAAGGCCTTGGCGCCTATTATACGGGCGACCGAAATGAGATCGTCGTCGAACACGGACATCGCTATGATATATTTTCCGCTCCGGACACGGTCACTAACGCGGAGCTGTGCGGCAATGATGATACCATACTGCCGGCTGGCTATTTTTACGCCCGCTATGCCGCAACATGGGTGCTTGAGGGTCATCCGACAGTTGAAAAGGATCTGCCGGTGGTAACGAATGTGCCTGACAAGACCGATACAGATCAGTATGGCGCTTATATTTATTACGCGCTTCTCAAAGAAATCTCTGCGCGAATGACGCCAAACGAGGACCTTGACGAGAAGATATTTGATATGCATATCTCCGGATTTGACGATGCCTATACATATCTTGATTTCTACCCGGCTCAGCAAGAAGACGGAACGATATCCGCGCCGGTGCTGTTTAAGAATATTCAGCGTACATGGGACGAGCGTCAGACGATCAACAAGGTCAAGGTTCCTAACAGCTTTGTTGAGGCAGTATCCGGAGCAGTGAAAGGGGAATACTATTTCAACCAAGCGAAGGTGCAGTATCTGGATAATCCGAAAGAAAACGTGGATGTGGTTGTGTTCGGACATACCCATGGGCCCAAATATCAAGATGCTGGCGACGGGAAATATTACATCAACTCCGGGACTTGGATAGATAACAACATTGACAGTCCGAAAGCCCCCCGCACGTTTGTGGTGATTACCACAGGCGATAAGGATACGACCGCGCTGTACAGCTTTACGGAGGATGGCTCTGTTACCGATATTAGTGCCAGCGTCAACCGTGAGGCCACAGAGACTTCTGAGCCGTCGGCGAAATAAAAGCGGGGGAACGAAATAGCTTGAGAGTCGGTCTACATGGTTATCAATTACTATCCTCCGAATTTCAATCGGTACACCATGGGATGCAGATCAAAGATGGGCGTGTGGATTTCAGGCTTATTTGGAAAAGGAAGCTATATTATGTCTCTGCCGTGTGATCGCTAGGACTGAATGCACCTTCCTTTAACAAAAGCCGTTAGCGCATAACATCATGCCTTAAAAATGCTGCGAATCAGATTGTGCTCGCAGCATTTTTTGTACACTATAGTGTGGTTTTGGGAGCGCAGGCGGGCAAAACCATCGGCGGTATCACAACCTACAATGTCTTGGTATCAGTGGAGTGAAAGTGGAGTGTTCAGACGAGGAGAAAGCGGCGATTCTTCCCATGGGGGTAAACTTTATAGGGGGG
>JAEWQS010000028.1 GCA_023399095.1 Bacillota bacterium | reverse complement strand
TGCGTATTCGGATATTGTCTTTTGAGTTTTGATAGATAGTCGCTGATTACGCTCATCATTCAACCTCCAATAGCTTATCGATAATTTTCTTGGCAAACTGCCAATTGTTAAAGTTTTGCGCAAACGCTTTCCCGCCCGCCGCCGTGATACGGTAATATTTTCGGCGCGCCCCTTGAGATTCGTCGCCCCAGTACGCTTCTATGAGCCGCTGGGATTCGAGCCGACGGATGGTGCTGTACATTGACGGCTCTTTTAGCTCGTATTCGCCGCCGCTTTTTTCCCGCACAACACGGCAGATTTCATAGCCGTAGCGGTCACCGTTGCGAAGCAGCCCTAAGATAATGGTGTCGATATGGCCGCGAATCAGATCACTGCTTAAGTCCAAAACGCTCACCTCCTAATAGCAATGTAGCATAGACTACTATGTGTGTCAAGGTAATATTTGTTGAGTAGCAAAAAACTTATTAACGATTATGTTATACTGGATAAAAACGCAATGAAAAGGTGAAGACAATGACACGCGTAGGTTTATTATCTTTGGTTTTTATAATGACTGTGATGCTCTTGGGATGCGCGCCTGCGGCGGGCGATGTGCCGCAAGAGACGGAGGAGACGCAAAGCAGCACGATTAGTGCTGCACCAACCGCGATTGAGCAAGCATATTCGTTTACGATTTCCAACTCTCAGATCATACGTAACTACGAAGGTAAAAAAGAAGCGATATATGATGCGGTGCCGTATTATGACGCGGATTGGACGGTTTGGCTCGGAAGCCTTGTGCAGGAGGGTGATGCGCTGTATTTTGCCGAGGGTGCGGCTTTTTCAGACGGTGTCTCGTGCATATGCGAAACAGAGGAACTTGGCGCAAAGTATGCGGTGGTGCGAACCGATATTGACGGCGGCAACCGCTTGGTACTGGCTGAGAAGACTCTGCCCACCGGGTACTGGGATGTGGCGGTGTACGGAGAACGTGTTTTCTACGTGAACGGCACAAATGAAGCTGTGACTGTCGAGTATGTCAGCAAGGACGGCAGCGAGGGCGGCATGCTGGATTTTTCGGAAGCGGCAGGTGAGGATGCGGTGTACACCAATGCGCTCCTCGATGTAAAGGATGGGTATCTGACAATTTCGGCGGATTTTACGAGTTCAGATTCTGTAAAGATGCTGAAGCTGAGAGTAGATGAAAAGCTTGGTGTTACACTCCAATAAAAACACTCGGCGATACCATAAACGCGCATGATTGCAGGAGATGCAAGCCCCAGATAACCCAACGCAGGCTATCGATTGTTAAGAAGTAAAAAGGAGGCCTTGGCATTTTGCCAAGGCCAATTCTATGTCAGACTTAGGCTTGCACTGGGGAAGCGCTTGGCTTCTCGGGTATAAGCGCCAGAATGCCGCCGATGATTAAGAGGATTGAAGCAATAATGCCAAAGCCGGTAAATAGGCTCGGAACTGACGCGACGAGCATCAGTATACCGGCGACAACATTCTTTTTCTTGACCAAAGCACCGCCAATAATGCCTAACGCAGCGCCGACAATGCTAAATCCGCCGATAACATAGATAATGCTGGCGCCCAAACCAAGAAATGAGTTATAAACGTTTTCATAACCATCGATTTGAATATCTGAGTCATTGATATTCCAGTCGTCATTCGTCATTGTGTCCCAATTTTCCAAAGCAGTATTAAGCTCATCAACATGACCGACAAAGGAACCTGCCACTATGCCGCCGATTATACACATGACGCCAAAGATAACGGCAAGAACGCCGCCAACAATTCCTAGAACCAAGCTTGCTGTTCTCATAATAACCTCCAATTAACAATAATATTGAATACATTCTTAGGGTATATTATCCAATATAGGTTCAGCATTCAAGATAAGAAAACATTAAAAATTATTAATAATTCTTAAGCCTGATACTAATAATCAGCAATATAGACAAAAAAGGCCGATATATTTTAATATGTGACTAGGAAAAAAAGAAGGCCTTGGCGGTTTGCCAAGGCCCTGCTTTTGTCTTTGATAGTTAGGCCGCTGCAACAGGAGCGGACTTATCAGGAATTAGAGCCAGAATACCGCCGATGATGAATAGGATTGAAGCGATAATGCCAAGACCGGTGAAGAAGCTTGGAACAGCCGCGACGAGCATCAGTATTCCAGCCACAACATTCTTCTTCTTTGCCAAAGCACCGCCAACGATGCCCAAGATACCGCCGATAATGCCCAAGATACCAGCAATGTAGAATCCTGTTGCAACAGCACTAGCGCCATAATTAATTGCATCATCTAAAGCATCATAGTTGACATCGCTATCCTCAACCGTGAAACCTTCAGCTTCAAGCTGTTCGGAAAGCTCATCCATCGCGCCTCCGAACTCACCCATATCCTGAACATAACTTGCAGCGCTGTTCACAAAAGCCCCACCAATCATGAAGACGATTGCAAAAATGATGGCAAGAACGCCGCCGATGATTCCCAGTACCAAACTTGCTGTTTTCATAAAACCCTCCAATTATTGTGTGTATTTCAGTCATGTATACCACATTTTATAATGATTAAACACTTATACACAAGAAAAAACTATTAAAAAATGATTAAATTTATTTTTTATGGATATAAAATTACAATTTACAGAGCATATCTGTTGACCTGAACCTCATGCGGAAATATAATAGAGCCATATCCAACCAATCCCATTTGAATGCTTTCATTATCGGGGAATTCATGTTCTCCGCGAAAAGAGGGGTATTATGTCAAATCAAACAACAATGCAGACGGACATGTCACTACTGCTCAGTGAGCTTATGGCCTCCTATGATAAGATGCTGGCGATTGTCAAAAACATTGAGATGATCACGCTTCAAACCGAGATTCTGTCGCTGAATTCGGCCGTGGAAGCCGCGCGTGCAGGGGACGCAGGCAGAGGTTTTAATGTTGTTGCGAAAGAGATAAAAAAGCTTGCGGAGAGCAGCGCCCGGTCTAACAGCGAAAGCGTTGAGGTGATTAATTCGATACAGACCAAGGTCAATGATATCATCGGGGTGAGAACAGCGGATATCGCTTATGATGTGATGGACAAGATTGACCGCAACCTTTTCGAACGCAACAGCGATGTACAAGCTTGGGCCACGTTTGCACGAATTGTCGATTTTGTGGAGTCGCCGAATGAGTCGCGACGGGAAGCTGTCACCTCATTGCTTAAAAATCTCGTGCAGATTCATGAGGTTTATTACGACATTTACGTCACAGACATGCAGGGGAAACTGATTGCGGTTGGTGTCAATCAGGATATGCTGGGCAAAGATATGTCCAAGAAGATTTGGTACAACGAGTCCATCAATACACAGAAGCCTGTAGCCGCCGATGTTCATTATTCTGATACGATAAGGGATATCACGGTGGGGTACAACAGCCCTATACGCGACAGCAACGGTGTGATGCGCGGCATACTCTCCACACGCTTCAACTGGGCGTATATTTATGACATTATTGATCACGCCAAGGTAAGCGCAAAAGGTGAGATCTATGTGGTGAACAAGAACGGGCTTGTGATTGGCTCCAGAAACCGAGACGATGTGCTCAAAAAGGATTTGAGCAGCGCTGAAGCGGTGAGAAGAGCGATGGCCGGAGAGGCCTATGGATATGCATTCGAAAGGGACAAATACGGTGAGCTGAGCATAATCGGATATGCGCATTCGCATGGCTACAATGCTTATAAGGGCAAGGACTGGTCGGTTATCGTTATTGAGAAGCTATAAAGATTAACAACACACTAAAAAAGAAAAATGCGGTCGCTATGCCGCATTTTTTGTATGCAATATAATATAAATTCCCAATACCCTTACTATTTATAACAAAATAGTAGCATATTTCTGACAAAAAGTCAACCAACAACAAAGATATTGTAATAAAAGCAGTATTTGTGCATAAACATGGCTTTTATCGCCGCATACATAAGGTATAATGATATCAGGTGATAATAACGCTGCGGAGGACTTATGTTTGTTTTTAAAGACGTGAAATACAAAAATATCATTAACATGAGGGACATGATTATTAAACCGCACGAAGTGACATTCATTGTGGGAGAGAGCGGCAGCGGAAAAACAACGCTTTTACGGCTGCTCAACAAGATGATCAGCCCGGATAGCGGCGAGATCTTTTGCCGCGGCGAACTGCTTAAGTCAATTGATTCTGTGGAGCTAAGGCGCGGCGTGGTGATGCTGCCGCAATCCCCTGTGATTTTTGAAGGCAGCATTAAGGACAATCTGCTGATTGGCCTTGAGTTCTCTGAAAAGCCGACGGCAAGCGATGAAGAGCTTATTGCCATGCTCAAATGTGTGAATTTGAATAAAGAGCCGGGTCAGAGTGCTCAAAACCTCTCGGGTGGTGAGAAGCAGCGTGTGGCGCTGGGGCGGGTGCTGCTCATGAAGCCGGATGTGCTGTTGCTGGATGAGCCATCCTCGGCGCTCGATGAAGTGACGGAAAAGCTCATTTTTGAAACTCTTGTGGCTTATGCGCGAAACAATAGCAAGACGTTGATCTGCGTGACCCATTCAAAGCAGGCGGCGATATACTATGCTGACCGAATAATAGAGTTGAAAAAAGTCTCAGAGGAGGCGGTATCATGAACGGAGTTATCACACCACAAATTTGGCAGATTGCCGTTGCGTATGTGTTCGTGGTGATACTGCTTATCATTGTGCGAAAGCGGGGCATATCAAGAGAAAAAGAGATTCTGATAGCCACGGTGCGCATGACACTTCAGCTCATTCTGGCTGGATATATACTGCTGTTTCTTTTTGATAATGTTCACGTGGGATTTACGGTGGGAACCGTAATCCTTATGGAAACGTTTGCGATTTTCAACACGATAAGACAAGTGAAAACAAAGCTCTCGGCCTCTCTTAAAAAAGATTATCGGCGTTTCCATGGTGACAGGGACGCTTTTCAGCCTTGTGTTCTTTATCGTCGTGGTGCTGGGCGTGGCACCATGGTATAACCCGCGATATTTTATTCCCATTGCGGGTATGCTGATCGGCAACTCGATGACGGGCATTTCGTTGGGTGTCAACAGGCTTGTGGACGGAATGCGCAGCCAAAGGCATGTGATCGAATCGGCGCTGATGCTGGGTGCCACGCCCAAAATGGCTGCCAAAAATTACGTGAACGCCGCTTTTGACGCCGCCATACTGCCCACAATCAATTCGATGGTGGGTATGGGTATTGTGTTTCTGCCCGGAATGATGACGGGGCAGATATTGTCGGGTACATCGCCCGTGACGGCGATCGAGTACCAGATCGTGATTATGCTGGGCATCCTTGGCAGCGTCACACTAACCGTGATTATGTTTGTTCAGCTTGCTTATAAAAGCTTTTTCAACGCGCAGCAGCAGCTTGTGATGGATGGAGAACAAGTATAAAAGTATGAAAAAAGCCTGCTTTGGTGGGCAGGCTTTACGGCGTTTTATGCTTTTGTATCCTCATCGTTTTTAGTCGGTTGTGAATCGCCTACGAACATCTTTGTGATAATGCTGGATATGGGGACTGCGAAGAAGATGAGCCAACCGGGGTGCCACAGCCCGAGGAAAAACCCCATGTACAAATAACCAAGTGCACACAGCGTGGACACGATGCTCGAAACCAAGCCGACCGGATCTTTTTTCTTGGTGGCGATATCAGCGATCATCGATACAACGGGAATCACGAGAAACACAAGCCAGGTTGGGTGCCAGATGCCCTGCGTAAAGCCGATGAACAAGAAAGCAAAAGCCGCGAGAACCGATACAAGCCCGACGATGGAGCCTGCGATTTGATTCTTATTATCCAATATGATACCCTCCAAACAATTTACTGTCATTATTATATTATGGCAGTGAGGCGAATGCAATCACAAGTCCGATTTCACAAGTCTGGTTCCACACTAAACGCCTTGATAAGCGGAACCGTGAGGTTTTTACCGTCCGTTGTTGTGTATGAATAGAGGTATTCGGTGGTTCCCCAAATTGTGACGTCTTGGCCTTCGAAAGGAACCTCCTCGCCTTCACTCAACGTATAGATGACGCAGACAATATGTTTTGTGTCACTTTTGTTCTGCTCATAGATCAGAAAATCGCAGTAGGTGGGATTTTCGATGTTATCGTAATATATATCTAAAATCGTACCGTTGATTTTAGCGCATTGCTTCGTGCCGTTATCGCATGATTTGTATAACGTTTTTACTGAGGGTGCGGCGCAAAGAATCTCGAAGGCTTCAATGCGTGCGCTTCGCTCATCTGCGCTTTCTCGTATGAGACCGTAATAAAAGGGGCCGCTGTAGATAGTATCGCCGTGCTGGTTATAAAGCGTACCTTTGCCGTGATAATGGCCGTTCTTAAAGCCGCCCTGATACTGAGTGGTGCCGTACAGTGATTCATAGCCATCTCCGTTAAGAAAGTCATTCCTGTATAT
>JAEWQS010000068.1 GCA_023399095.1 Bacillota bacterium | reverse complement strand
CCGAGGAAAAGCGCATTCTCTCTTCCGCCATTGCGGAAAACCCCGAGATACTGGAGCTTGAATGGATAAAGAAGTGGGACGGCAAACTTCCGGCATACTTGAGCGGCGAATCGGAGGGCGTGATGATTGATCTATCAAACCTTGATTCCACCTCTGCGCCCAGCACAACGCCGAGCACCACGACTCAGCCATAAAACATATAAACAACGAACGGTATGGTCACATGGCCATGCCGTTTTTTGAATTATCGAACTGTAGAGATCGACCTCTGTGTCGATCTGAGTGGTTTAAGAGAAGCCGTACAAACACGAAATCCAACCGTATAAAAAAGGCGGTATCGCTCTATAGCCATACCGCCTTTGCATGTTACCCGGTTAGAATATTGTCTTATCCTTGATCTGCTCTATCACCAAGTTCACAAAAGCGTCGCCGTCCATCTGGCCGATGTCGCCTTCGCCGCGCTTGCGGATCGCCAGTGTACCGTTGTCCACCTCGTTGTCGCCCGCGACCGCCATATACGGAATGCGCTCATTACGCGCCTCGCGAATCTTGTAACCGATCTTTTCACTACGGTTATCCAGCGTCACGCGCACACCGGCGCTTCTTAGCTTCTTCTCCCATTCGCGCAAATATTCGATCGAGCGGTCAGTGATAGACATGAGCCGCACCTGCTCGGGCGCAATCCAAAGCGGCATAGCGCCTGCATATTTCTCGATCAGCATCGCAAGCGTACGTTCGTAGCAGCCGATGGAGGAACGGTGAATAATATACGGACGTTTCTTTTCGCCGTCGCTATCCACGTATGTCATGTCAAAACGAGCGGGTAGCGCAAAATCGATCTGCACTGTGAACAGAGTGTCTTCCTTGCCAAATACGTTCCTGAACTGAAGATCCAGCTTGGGCCCGTAGAATGCGGCTTCGCCGTCCGCCTCGTAGTATTTTATGCCAACTTCGTCGATGATGCGCTTCATAAGCGCCTGTGTGGTGTCCCAGGCCTCCGGGTCGTCGATGTACTTTTCGGTGTTGCTGGGATCCCATTTGGAGAAGCGGTATGTGATCTCGTCCTCAATACCGATACACTTCATCATATATTGTATCAGCTCGATAACGGCCTTGAATTCATCGGCCACTTGTTCGGGTGTGCAGATGATGTGCGCGTCGGCCAATGTGAATTGGCGCACGCGGATGAGGCCGTGCATCTCGCCTGAGGCTTCGTTGCGGAACAGCGTCGCGTTTTCGCTGTAGCGCATGGGCAGCTCGCGATAGCTGTGCAGTTCAGCGTTGTACATCATGAACTGGAACGGGCAGTCCATGGGACGAAGAGCCATGACTTCTTCACCTTTCTTCTCGTCACCCAGCACGAACATGCCGTCTCTGTAATGATCCCAATGACCGGATATCTTATACAGATCGCTTTTGGCCATCAGCGGTGTGCGCACCAGCTGATAACCGCGCTTCTCTTCTTCGTCCTCCACGAAACGGCTTAGCACCTGCATCACCTTGGCACCCTTGGGCATAATCAGCG
Organism: Bacillota bacterium; assembly: GCA_023399095.1. Classification (GTDB taxonomy): domain Bacteria; phylum Bacillota; class Clostridia; order Christensenellales; family SZUA-584; genus SZUA-584. The sequence continues at coordinate 5,522 of JAEWQS010000068.1, read as the reverse complement.
GCAGCCCTTGACCCACCACATCGCTTGTGGTGAAGTATTTAAGCTCGCGGCCTAATTTGTTATGGTCTCGCTCGCGGGCCTCTTTGAGCATATTCAAGTACGCAGCCAGCTCTTCTTGCTTCTCAAATGCTGTGCCGTATATGCGCGTGAGCATCTTGTTTTTTTCACTGCCGCGCCAATAAGCGCCTGCGATGCTCAAGAGCTTAAACGACTTAACTTTGCTGGTGGACGATACGTGCGGGCCCGCGCATAGGTCGGTGAACTCACCCTGACGGTAAAAGCTTAACACAGCATCCTCAGGCAGATCGTTAATCAGCTCCTGCTTGTACGGCTCATCCTTCATGAAGTCGAGCGCCGCGCTACGGCTTAGCTCAAACTTTTCAAGCGGCAGGTTCTCCGCCACGATACGCGCCATCTCGTCTTCAATATTTTTGAGATCGTCCGCGTCAAAAGGATTTTCCACATCGAAGTCGTAGTAATACCCGGTATCGATCGCAGGGCCGATGGCGAGCTTCGCGCCCGGGAAAAGCCGTTTCACGGCTTGCGCCATGACGTGCGAAGCGGTGTGCCACAGCGCTTTTTTTCCGGCTTCGTCCTCAAATGTGAGTATGTCCAGACGGCAGTCGCGCTCTATCACCGTATTTAAATCGCTCACGGTGCCGTCTATCCTTGCGGCCAGCGCCTTTTTGGCAAGCTTGTTCGATATGGCTTTTGCGATATCAAACGCACTTTGGCCGTTTTCAAATTCCCTTGATTCTCCGTTTGCAAGTGTGATTTTCATTTTGGTTCCTCTCATACATAAATAATAAAAAAACCCATGCGCACTGCTGCACATGGGGCGATTATTTAACCGCGGTTCCACCCATCTTCCATAGATTTATGGCTCTTTGCTTGGCCGATACGGGAGCCAGCCCATTTGTCGATCAGGTGGTTTCATCTTCTGCGGCGCACGGCACACTTTCAGCCATTGGTGTGACCTCTCTTGTTTGCGCATTTGGCATGAAGATTACTTGTCCTCATCCGTTTCATCTATAGCACATTATAAGTCAGTGGTTTAAGTCTGTCAATATTTGCGTGATCAAATCAGATTTGACCGTCCACCCGAGGTGCGTTCATCCCGCTGCACCTTGTAAACAATTCCTTGTGTGGTTCTTACGACGCCGATAAGTATTGAGACAATACCTAAGAATATCACATGGTCGATGCCGATCAGGAATGGCATCAATATCAGCACCACGCCAATAAGCGCAAGCAACGCGCTTATACGCGCTTTTGGTTTGCTGCCGCCGTCTTGCTGCGCATGAATCATTCCGAATACACCAAACACGATGAACCAGCTTGCGAGTATCACGCCGAGCAGTGCGGGGGAGTTGTGTATCACGAGCAGGAGTAAGAAAAGCACAGCGTCAAGCAGCGCATGAACCAAGAACGGAACAAAAAGCCGGTTGTCGTCCTTATATTTGATCGCCTTATAGAAATTGTATATGCTGAATACCAGCACGCCGAGACCCAGCAGAAAAGTCAGCACACCAAGGCCGCTGACGGGCGAAACAAGAAGATAAATGCCCACAGCCAATATGATAAGCCCTGTTAAAATGATAAACCACCAAGGTAAGGTCTTGTCGTTATTCATCATATTCGTACAAACGCTCCTCTCTGTCCCAAACAAGCATTTTTTGTTCTTGCTTTACCTAGATAATACCACCAAAACGAAGACAAAAACAACAGTTCACAGAACTTTCAATAAAGATTTTTTAAAATCCTTCGCCCAGAACTTCTTTGACGTCTGCCACAATCACAAACGCGTTTTCATCGATGCTTTTGACGATGCGCTTTAATTTTGTGCCCTCCGTGTGCCACCTGAGCACACATAGCAGCACTTCCTTTTGCCGACCGCTGTATACGCCTTTGGCTGTGAGCGCCGTGACGCCGCGGCTTAGTTTTTCCATGATGACCTTGGCAATCTCATCGTTTTTATCGGATATGATATAAAACGCTTTGGAGATGGCCAGGCCTACCGTCATCACGTCGATGAGTTTGGTGGTGATATACAGCGACGCAATGGCGTAAAGCGCAGCTTGCGGTTCAAATATGAACCCAGCGGCGGCGATGACAAAAAAATCGATGGCGAATACGAACGTGCCGATGCCGATGTGTTTAAACCGCGCGCTAAGCATTTTTGCGGCCATATCGGTGCCGCCTGTGCTGCCGCCCACGCGCACCACCAGACCGACGCCTGCACCCACCAGTACGCCGCCGTATACGCAGCCCAAAAACATGTCCTGTGTTTTGGGGACGGGAATAAGTTCCGCAAGCACTGAGTAGAGGATAAGTGCGTATAGTGTACGAATGGCAAAGCTCTTTCCGACGAATTTGTAGCCAAATATAAACAAAGGAATGTTAAGCACACCAATTGATATGCCGAGCGGGAAATGAAACACATGATAGAGAATCGTCGCAATGCCGCTGATGCCGCCTGCGGCAATTCTGTTGGGTACAAGAAAAAGGTTAAGCCCAGCCACCGCCATAACGACGCCCGCTGTGATCCATATGTAATCCTTAACGCGCCGATCCATTACGCCTCCCTTTTGTTGTACTCTGTACCACACCTCGTTAATAAAAAGCGGAAGAAAAATTCCTCCGCTTTAGTCTTCGTCGTTTTGCCTTGTTTTATCAAACCCCATACTAATGGAAATGGCTTCGTCAATGCGAAGCATATCCTTTTCGCTTAGCCGCCCTAATTTTTTGATCAGCCGGGTCTTGTCAATTGTCCTGATCTGTTCGAGCAGGACCACGCTTTTTTCACTCAGCACATCCTCATCGATGATAATGTGCGTCGGAAGGCGTGCTTTGCCAAGGTTGGACGTAATGGCTGCCACGATCACCGTTGGACTAAACCGGTTTCCGGTGTCGTTTTGTATCACAAGCACGGGGCGTATGCCGCCCTGCTCAGATCCGGTAACGGGGTTTAAATCCGCGTAAAATATATCCCCTCGCTCTATCATATTCCACCCCGCGTATGCTGTTTTGGTTTCCCTTTATATCATATGAGCGGGGATGGCATTGTGTTAGCGCTTATTCGAGTGAAAATATTGCTCATAGATATACTCGCTATCGCTTTTAAAGCTTCTAAGTCTCCTTCTCGACTGAAAAATGTTATAGGATGACACATAACACGGAGAATATTTGTTTCCACAAAAAAACTTCTTTACAGCCGCACTATTGCGTGTTACTATATACAGGTAGTAAGTAATACGGAATACAAGTCATACAGAATAGCAAGGAGTGATTATACTGGAAAACCTAACGGAAATGCTTAAAGGGGTGCTTGAAGGCTGCGTTCTTGAAATCATTAGCAGAGGTGAAACGTACGGATACGATATCACGCGGCGTCTGAACGCCCTCGGATTCACGGACGTTGTTGATGGGACCGTCTACACCATATTGCTCCGGCTTGAAAAAAACAAGCTGGTGGAGATCACCAAAAAGCCTTCCGACAAGGGGCCGCCGCGAAACTTTTTCACTCTCAATGACGCAGGGCGTGAGGAACTGCAAAGGTTCTGGGGAAAATGGGAATTTGTGGCGTCAAAAATCAATCAATTAAAGGAGGAGCAGTCAAATGTCTGAGTTTTTCGATAATTACTTCAATATCAAAAAAATGATTAAGAGCAATCGCGAGTATAAGCAGCAGATGGCAAGGGTAGAGGCTTTGCCTAAAGACTATCAATACGTGTATAAGAAAATACAAAAGCATATGTGGATGTTCGCGGCAGGATCCGGTTATGACATGTCGAAAATCCATTATGATCTGATAGAACTGTTTGAGGCCGGTGCGGCGGACGGCAAGGATGTTTTGGAGATTACGGGTGAGGACGTGGCCGCGTTTTGCGAAGAGCTTCTGCGCAACGCCCGGACATATACGGAAGACTGGCGGATGAAGCTTAACCGCGACATCATGAACAAATTCGGAAAGGAGAAAGACTCAAAATGACAGAAACCGCAATTCAAGTGAAGGGTTTAAGAAAATCCTTTAAAGATACACAAGTCCTCAAAGGCGTCGATTTCGAAGTGCGGCGCGGCCAGATTTTTGCGCTGCTGGGCTCAAACGGCGCGGGCAAGACAACCACGATAAAGATACTTTGCACGTTGTTAAGGCCTGACGGTGGCAGCGCCACAGTATGCGGCTATGACGTGATACGCAAACCCGACAAGGTACGGGAAAGCATCAGCCTCACAGGCCAGAATGCCGCGGTGGATAATGTGCTGACCGGCAGGGAGAATCTGCGGCTGATCGGTAAACTGCGCCATTTGAACGATGCCAATAAACAAGCCGATGAACTGCTAAAGCGCTTTGACTTAATGGAAGCGGCTGACCGCAGAGTGGCGACATATTCCGGAGGCATGCGAAGGCGGCTTGATCTGGCGATGGGCTTGCTGGGGACACCCTCAGTCGTCTTTCTTGATGAACCGACAACAGGCCTGGATCCGCAAAGCCGCATTGCCATGTGGGATAGCATTAAGAGCCTTGGTTCTTCGGGTATCACCGTTCTGTTGACAACGCAATATCTGGAGGAAGCGGAGCAGCTTGCAGATCAGATCGCTATACTCAATGAAGGGAAAATTGTCGCGCACGGAACAGCAGCGGAATTAAAGAAGCTGCTGCCTGTCGGGCACATCGAGCTCAAGTTCCACAATGAAAAGGACCTGCTGCGCGCATATGAGCTGCTTCAAGACGAGAATGCGAGCCTGGATGAACAGAATCAGGTGCTTATCGTGACGACAGACGGCAGTATCCGGCATATGACGCGAATTTTAAGCAGGCTGGAGAGCGCGGTGCAGGTCGCGGAATTTTCGCAAAAGCAGCCTACGCTCGAAGATGTGTTCCTGACGGTTATTGGAGCAAATAAGGGAAAGGAAGAAGCGATATGAAATTGAAACATCATTTCAGTGACACAGTGGTGATGTGCTCGCGTGTGCTGCGCCATACGTTTAGGAGCGTTGACACCTTAATTTCGGTGGTCGTCATGCCGGTCATGATTATGCTGATGTTTGTCTATGTGCTGGGCGGCGCAATGAAGACTGGCTCTATGGATTATATCAACTTTGTGGTGCCCGGCATTGTGCTGTTCACCATTGCAAGCGGCGTGGCTTATACTGCTTATCGGATTAACAACGACCTCACGGGAGGTATATTCGACCGTTTCTACTCCATGCCGATAGCCAAGACATCCATACTTGCAGGGCATGTGCTGACGTCACTCGTGTTCAACGCGGTGTCAACCATACTCGTTCTGTTGGTTGCTTTTCTGGTGGGATTTCGTCCTGAGGCGGGGATTGGCGGATGGCTGCCTGCGGTGGGTATACTCGTACTCTTTACCATTGCCATGACGTGGGTCGCGGTGACATTTGGGTTGCTTGCAAGCAGCGGCGAAGGGTCGTATGCCTTTTCCTATCCGTTGCTTGGCTTGTTGTTCATCAGTTCCGCCTTCGCGCCCACAGAATCCATGCCCGGTGTCGTCCGT
>JAEWQS010000066.1 GCA_023399095.1 Bacillota bacterium | reverse complement strand
CATGGCTTTTGTCATGCTGGATATCGACCATTTCAAGGAGCTTAATGATAATCAAGGCCATCAGGCCGGAGATGAATGCCTTGCAAGGGTTGCCAAAGCGATTGGCAATGCTCTGCATCGTCCGTGCGATTTGGCTGCGCGCTATGGCGGGGATGAATTTATTGTTTTGCTGCCTGATTCCGATTTAAGTGGTGCCCGTGGCATCGCAGAGAGAATCCGCCATGATGTCAGCGAACTTAGTATTGAAAATGCAGATTCACCTTTTGGCAAGCTCACTGTCAGCATTGGCATCGCAGCAGATATGCCTGCCCAAGATTCTCACTGGAAAAATGCGTCCTTGGAAGCCGACAAGGCCTTATACCGGGCAAAAAGCAACGGGCGCAATCAAATATCCGAATAACAACGTTTTTTACACGTTGATATCCTTGTGCCCTTCACATCATGTATCTTCCCTGCCGATATATTCGACCGCAAGCATGGTGATATCGTCAGCTTGCTCCGCGCCGTCCGCAAAACCGTCCACATCGGTCTTTACAGCGGTAATTAAATCACTTAGACACAGATTATCAGGGCTTGTGTTTAAGAAATCCGCCAAACGACTTTCACCGTACAGCTTGCCTTCCTTATTCATCGCCTCGGTTACACCATCCGTATACAAAAACAGCTTATCCCCTTTTTGGAGCGACATCTGCATTTTTGGGTACTGAATATCCTGCATGCCTGCCAGTACAAAGCTGCGTTTTGACGGCAGCCATTCATAAGCCCCATTTTGTTCTTTGATTAAAGGCGGGTTATGGCCCGCATTGCAATATTCCAATGTGCCCGTTTCTAAGTTGAGAATTCCTATAAATGCGGTTACAAACATATTGGCGCCGTTGTTTTCGCATAATGCGTTATTGGATTTATAGAAAACCTCATCCACAGTTAGGCCTGTTAGCGCAAAGCTCTTTATCAGGGATTTGGATTGCATCATAAACAGTGCAGCCGGTATTCCTTTATCTGACACATCCGCAATCACGAAGCAAAGGTGATCTTTGTCTATCATAAAGAAATCGTAGAAGTCTCCGCCGATTTTTTTGGCCGCATACATGTTTCCATGAACATGAAACTCATCTTGATCCGAGAAAGGCGAAGAGTCGGATGGCAGCACCGAAAGCTGCACCGCGTTGGCAAAAGCGAGTTCTGCGTCGATACGAGAAGCCACTTCCTTGATTGCCTCCTTTAATGCATCCACCATTGTATTGATGCCATTCGAAAGAGACCTGAATTCCGCATTTGTGCACACTTCGACGACCTCACCCAAATCTCCCTCCGTGATTTTAGCAAGAGATCGGTTCACCTTTTGAATACCGCTGATTACAACTCTTTGCACCAGCAACGCAGTCAATATGAATATGACAGCGAAGAGCATAACATTGAAGGCGACCAATACCGTGATCGAATTGTCCCTGTCAAAATACATTTCATTGTCCGGCAGCTGTCCCACGATTAAATAATCGCCAGCCTTTTTGTAGGCCACCATTGTCTTTTTTGTCTCTGAAAAGAAGCTGCCTTTCTCTCCTTCGAAGTTTTCAAAACCCAGCCCATATTCAGAAAGGCTGCTGCCTAAAAATGCATCCTCGCTTGTGCTTGTTATCGTTCCGTTAATATCCGAGATCATCACGCTGCCCGATTTGCCGATGCGGAAGCCGGGTGTCAGATTTTTAATATCCGCCACCTCCATTGCATGGGAAAGCTTTTCGGGGCTGTAACCGATCTGCACAATTCCGGGTTCATCCACCCTTGCAACCCCTGCATACTGGAACATTTCTCTGCTTATCCCTTTGGGTTGCGGGTCTTGCGCGAGCTCGAAACTTTTATCCGTAATGGCAGGCAAAAACGCTGCCGACTGCGGATCAGCCGCATAGTTGTAGCCGACATAGTTTTTAAAAGAACTACCGATCAAAATACCGTTTTCATCCGAGACATGCAGTTCATCCACGTCCAGCGCGTCTCGTATTTGTTCAAGCTTCTGTGGGTCTTGCGCCAAAGACGGCTCAAGCGCCAGCATTTGAGCAAGCGCTCTGGCCTTTGCCAGAGCATTTCGGTCAGATTCTGCCCTTATCTCCTCCACGTTATCCTGATTGATTTCGAGCTGCTTAATAAGGTCGTCAACCTTTAGAAAGATCAGTGATTCTGCATTCTCCGCCGCCTGATCTGTTTGCAAATAGAAGGTGGCAAAAAAGGCCACGACAAAAGCCCCCGCCATAAAAATAAGCATCCATATGAGAAATGTTTTGCGCATAAAGACCTCTTTAATTTGGTTGATAACTAGCTGGTGTAACCGTATTAATCAGCCCAATTAAGTCAAGCAGAAGAAAACGCCATCGAAACTGACCGTACTATATCAGCGCTATCAGTTTATTGTAACCGTTATTATATTCGTAGCTCAAGGATGTGACCTTTTTTCGCACCAAAAACAGCCCGAGCCCGCCGATGTCGCGCTCCTCCGCCGAAAGCTTTGTGTTCGCCATTTCCTGCTCAAGCGGGTTGAACGCCGCGGAATTATCCGATATGCACAGCCGTATTTGCTCCCCGTCAATATGAACCTCAACCTCTATCGTGGCTTTACCGCTTTCTCCCTGACCATACTTTATGATGTTGGACACCAGCTCTTCGATGATTAATTGAATAGAAAAAAGCTTGCTTGCGGGCACTTCGTTGCGCTCGCAGAAGGATTCGATTTCAAGGTTCATCGTGTCTAGTTCAAATTCATTTATTGTTTTTTTATATTGATATGTCATTCTATCCGACTCCCTTTCACGAAATCCAAAGCGCCGATCATTCTATGGTCATGATGCTGGAAAACCCCGTCATATCAAAAATCTCTTTTATTTCAGGCTTTGCTCCCACGATTATCATAGACGTGCCTTGTGCATTGACTTTTTTCTGAGCAGTCAGCAAAACCCTCAGCCCCGCGCTGCTTATATAATCAAGTTCTGAAATATCAAAGACCAGATCGGTCTTCTCTCCTTGAAAAACAGTATTCAGTTCTTTGGCCAAGGCTTCCTGCGTGATGGTATCCAGTCTGCCTGAAAGAGCAATTTTCACAGTCCCTTCCTGTACACTTTTTTTAATTTCCATTGTATGATCCTCCTATATTGTAATTTTAATTTGGTTAACACTGTCTTGATAAGAAAAGTGGCTGTCTTTAGCGATTTTTCTAACAATCAGCATCGACAGGATGTCTTCATCAGCTGTGTCCAGCGGATTAAAGAGCGGACCGGCGTAGTCAAATATCAGCTGAAACGCGTTCTTTCTCTCCGCATATTCCAAAGACAACTCAATGGGCGTTTCCTCTTCTTTGCCGGGCAGCAGCATCTGCACGAGAATTTCCTCGATGAGCAGCAAAATGTTTCTCAGTGTCATTTTATCGACCGTATACTTGCCGCAGAAAGCCTCGATGTCGGCGTTCAGCTTATACAGATCGAAATCCTTGCTTGCGATTTTTTTCTTTAAAATGCGCAGCCTTTGAATAAACGCACGTGTTCTTTCGCGCTTCGGATTTTCAAAAATCTCCTTGGGGCTTCCTTCTTCGTAAATGAATCCTTCATCCATATAGAATACCCGGCTGGATACATCCCTCGCAAAATCCATTTCATGCGTCACGATCGCCATTGTCATCCCCTCTTTGGCCAGTCGGCGAATAACAGCCAAAACCTCACTGACCATGGTCGGGTCCAGCGCGGAGGTCGGTTCATCAAAAAGTATGATTTCCGGCTCCATCGCAAGGCATCTCGCAATCGCCACGCGCTGCTTTTGACCGCCCGAAAGCTCGTCGGGAAACGCATCCTTTTTTTCAGCAAGTCCCACTGTCTTTAAGATTTCGACAGCCTTTTTTTCCGCGTCTGCTTTTGTTTTTTTAAGCAGCTTAACCGGGCCTATGGTTAAATTGTCAAGCACCGTCAAGTGGGCGTACAGATTAAACGATTGGAACACCATACCCATTTTCCGCCGCACTTTTGGCACATCTGCACCTTTTTGCAGAATATCGATCCCATCTATCTCAATCCGCCCGCCGCTCGGCATCTCAAGCAGATTAAGGCATCGCAGCAATGTGCTTTTTCCAGTTCCGGAAGGGCCGATAATGGAAATCACTTCACCCTTCTGTATCTGCGTGCTGATGCTTTTCAGCACACACAATTCGCCATAGTTTTTTGAAAGGTTCTCTATTTCTATCATCGGTTAAGCCTCCTTATCCGCAGTCAATGGCGAATTGTTTTCGACAATCCGGGCTTTATTCAAAGCCATTCGACATCTCTTGGGATCTGTCCTGCGCTCCACGGCGTTAAGCAGCAAAATCACCAACGCGGAAATCCCAAAATACAAGATAGCTGTCATAATGAGCGGGAAGAACGCTTCAAACGTTCTGCTGCGAATAATATCGCTGGCCTTGGTCAGATCCTGCACGGCGACATAGCCCACAACGGATGTCATCTTCACCAACGAAATTAGCTCACCCTTGTAAATCGGCAGCACCTGCCGGATGGCCTGTGGCATCACGATATAGATAAATGTCTGGTTTTTTGTAAAGCCGCCGGCAATTCCGGCTTCGGTTTGTCCTTTATCAATGCTCAAAATAGCCGATCTGAACATTTCCGCCACATACGCCGCAAAGTTCATACCGAATGCCAATATTGCCACCAAAACAGGGTCAATGCTCGACTTGGCAAATACGAGATAATAGATCAACATGAGAATAACCAGCACCGGAAGGCCGCGCAGCAGCGAAATGTACACCTTGGCAATGATATTGGGAATGCTCTTTTTGGTCATACGCATCAGACAGACAAGTGCACCAAGCAATGTCCCGAAAATGATCGATAGCACCGAGATGATACCGGTTGTTTTTAATCCGTCCAGAATCAGCAAATAACGCTTCTCTTGTATGATATTGTTGTAAAAGCTATCCGAAACACTCTGGAAAAATGACACAGACGTATTGCCCGTTTCAGTAGCGCCAAATACGCAGGCCTTAAGTGCGTAATACGGATCTGAGAAATCGATCTGCTTTTGCCTCTCCTCCGTAATCATCAGCGTGCTTGCGATCATATCGATTTTCTGGGTAGACACGGCGGCAATCAGGTTCCCAAACTCCATGTCTTTATATACGATTTCCTTGCCCACATAGGCGCCGAAACGCTCGACCAACTCAATATCAGAACCAATCAATTGGTTGTCCTTAATCACCGCATATGGAAGGCCTTTATCGCCCACAACACCCACGACTAACTGCCCGTTATCCTTCTTGTTCTCAATAACCGGCATGTCGAGGGAGCCATCCTGATACCACCTTTTGACCCAATCATCATATAACCCGTTTTGCTTAAACTCTTTTAAGAACGCGTTGAATTCTTCGCGCAGAGCATCGCTGTCCTTATGAAAACCCATACCGATGGGAACCTCGAAAACGTTGTCCACAAGCATTTTCAACGAAGAGTCCTCTTTTTGCAATACCGTTAAAGACTCTGTGGTGATAAACCCAGCATCCACCTTGGCGGATTTAACCGAAAGCACCAGATCGGGGTAGCTTTTATACTGTAAAACCGGAGCGTCCGGATAATTCTCTCTCATATAGGAATCATGAACCGACCCTTGAAGAACGCCGATCTTCTTTTGAGCAACATCCCCCATACTCACTATGTCTGATGTGCTTTGAAGAGAATCGTCCAGCCTGTCCTTCAGTACGATGATAGCGGATTTGTCCTCCATGTACGGATCGCAGAAATCAACCTGTGCCTGACGTTCCTCTGTGATCGCGATACAGTCGGCAATCATATCCACCTTACCGGCCGCGAGCGATGCCACCAGCGCACCGAAATCCATCGAGACAATTTCGAGATTCAGCCCTTCCTTCTGGGCAAACGTTTGGACGAGCTCAACATCGAAGCCCACGAATTTGTTATTGATGAATCCGACATTGGGCAGATCCCCCACAGCCACACCCAACACGATTTTCTCTCCCGATGGGTTCGTCTCAAATTCCGGCATTGCCACGCTTTCCGGGTCGTTCTCAAACCATTTCTTATGCATAGCATCAAAGCTGCCATCCTCTTTAATATCTTTCAGATAAAGATTGAATTCCTCGCGCAGATCAGGCTTGCTCTTGCTAAAGCCAATGCCGATTGGGAATGTCAAAACATCATCCGTCAGTATCGCAATCTCCGGATTCGATTTCATGGCGTTTTTTACTGAATATAAATTGGATATGGCTGCGTCAATTTTGTTATCCTTGAGCGCCAGTATGAAATCGGAAATGCTGTTATATCTCATTATTGTGGCGTCGGGAAACCGTTCTACGGCAAATTTGTCGTAGATTGTACCCGTATAAACACCAAACCGCTTATTATTCAGGTCATCGATGCTTGAGAATTTTTCAGACTCGTTTTTTGCGCATCCACTCAATAGCGTCATAAGAAGAAATAATGTCAATACGATACAGATAAGTCTTTTCAAACAATTACACCTCATCGCTAGTATATTTGTATAGGAATAAAGATATAGGATTCATGGTGTTATCCCGCTGGTTTTGCTCACATATTGATATACCCCATCACCACTGAGGTTAAACTTCGTTTTAAAGCAATCAGCAATAAAAAGCGAAACTGACTTTTTAACCAATCAGACAATGCCATGAATATGGAGCTCGAAAATCTTTCCTTTCTGTGGAACTGCTGATTAATAGACTGTTGTGCCAAAATACGCAAAATAAAACGCCAGAAACTTTTTCCGGCGCTTTCGCTTTCATCAGATCTATCTTTTTATTGACTAAAGACCAATTAATTTCATATAATTGCGTACTGTTTTTCTATTCCACGGGCGCCGTACTGCCACGCTCGACAAGCTGTGCGGATAAAGTCATATGCATAGACGGCCAGTCAGGATGCTTCATACGCTCTCTTAAAAGATTCACAGTCAGTATACCCATCACAGAACGTGAAATTCGCATCGTGGTCAGCGGCGGAACCGTCATGGCACTGTATGGAATATCGTCCACACCGATGATTGAGATATCGCCGGGAATGCGGTATCCAGCTTCCTGCAACGCGCGCGCGGCGCCTATGGCAATACTGTCATTGCCTGCGAGCACAGCACCTTCGGGCACATAAGTACCCGTCTCGAGCAGTCTCTTCATATCTTCGTATGCCCCGTTAAGGGTGGGAGTCAGCAGAACCGGCTCCGTCACCGGCAAATCAAGCCTCTTGAGTGCCTCCAGATAACCGTTATACCGCTCCGTAAAGTTTGATATCTTAACATTGGTCAGAAAATAACCGATCTTGCGGTGGCCCAGACCATACAGATAATCCACAGACGAAGCCGAAATGCTTGCGTTTGCCATCACAATGCTGTCGACATTTTGATGCTGCATGCTGTTATCTACCACGATGATGGGCGCCTTGATCTCGCGCATCACGCCATAATTCGATGCATCAAACTCGGAGCCGAGCAGGATCACGCCATCCATCGGATCCTGCGCGATCATATTAAACGTTTCTTCCGCAGTCCTGTTGTTGCATCCGCACATGATAAGATCGTACGAATAACGGCGGCATTCACTCTCAATCTGGTCAATAATCGAGGCAACAAAGCCTTGATTCTCTTCGACCGCCATACCGTGAGTGGTATATTTGATGAGACGGATGCGGCATCGTGGCGTCTTCTTCACCTGCGGTGTCGGCGTATAATTATGCTCGGCCAGCACCTTTCTCACGTGGTCACGCGTTTTGATGCTGACACCTTTTTTATCATTCAGAACCAATGATACAGCTGCGGGTGATACCCCTGCTATAGCTGCAATCTCCCTAATTGTCATGCCCCCATATTTTGCCGCATCGTCAAGAAATCGGCATATCCTTTCATCATAAGATCAGCTACCGCCGCGCCCGGATCCAACAATTCACGCGATTTTTCTCCACGAGCCGCTGCACGTCCATGTATGGCAAGCATTCCTTTGGTTGAAAGAAACGCGTCATGTGCGGCAGCCGCAGCTTTTGAGGCGGCCTCAAGTAAATCAATATTCGCTGCCGCGTCGGCCTGTAACGATTGAGCGGCAGGATACAATCCGTCTAAAAAAGTTTTATCACCAATTTGCGCTTTTCCCCGGCTCTGCACGCCATCAAGATAAGTTTTAAAGAATTCTGCGATACCGCCTAAGTTAAGCTCGTTTTTGCCTTTAAGCGCCTTACCCGCAGCCATAAACCCGGATGCCATAAGCGTACCCATCGTGGAAGGAACCGCGGTCGACATGGCTTTGCCTGCAAAGTAAGCAAGCTTGCCGATATCCGCTTCAGCGTTTCCCTTGATGGCCTCGCTCGCGGCTAAAAAGCCGTCGCTCATTGTAAGCCCTAAATCACCATCGCCCACAACGCTATCCAGATCAATAAGATAATCACGGTTCTCTTTCATAACATCTGACCAGTGAGAGACGAGCGCTTTGAAATCATCTGCTTTCATCCCCGACCCCCTTACAGCGCAAACTGCTTAAAAAACGGTGTATTTGCAGGTGCGGACAGATATTTTTTCAGTTCATCATCCAGTTTGAAAAGAGATATCGAGGCACCGCTCATTTCCATTGATGTGGCATATTCACCCACATAAACATGGAATACGTTTATGCCTGCTTCTTTGAGAACCTGACTGATACGGCGAAACATGATGTACTGCTCCTCGAGCGGCGTTGCGCCAAGGCCGTTAACAAGCACAGCCACTTCGTCTCCGGATTTATAGGGAATATCTTTGAGTATCGGCTGAATCATCTCATCGACAATCTTGTCCGCAGGCAGCAATGCCCCTCTGCGAATGCCTGTCTCACCATGGATGCCCATGCCGATTTCCATCTCGTTTTCGCCGAGCTCAAAGCTGGGACGGCCGACACGAGGCACGATGCAAGGCGATAACGCCATGCCCATTGTACGGACATTGGCACACGCTTTTTCTGCAACGCGCTTGACCTCATCAAGATTCAGCCCTGCTGCAGCGGCCGCTCCGGCACATTTATAAACAAAGAATATGCCCGCAACGCCTCTGCGTGTGTTCTTGCCGCCTGTCTCAGCCGGCGGTGCCGATGCCACATCTTCTCCCGCTACGACAGATTCCACACGAATATTTTCTTCGAAATCGGCCATCTCAGCGGCCATATCGAAATTGAAAATATCTCCATTATAGTTGCCATAAATATATAGCACACCTGAACCTGTGTCAATATGTTTTGTGACTGCAAACATCTGTTCAGCGCTGGGAGACTGGAACACATCACCTATGGAGCAGCCATCCAGCATGCCGTCTCCCACGTATCCAAGAAACAGCGGAAGATGCCCTGAACCGCCGCCCGTAGCGATGCCAACCTTCCCCTTTTTTATGTTGGCTGTGACCAGACAGCGCGGATCATCTCCCACGCACTCGACCATGCCCGGATGAGCGGCATAAATACCTTCGAGCATTTCATTCACAAAGTTTTCCGGCATATTCATTATCTTCTTCATTGGTTTACCCCTTCACACAGTCGATACACAAATTCTTTCTTTGTATAGGCTTACAGCACACCTTTTTTAATGATGATGCAGGCATAAAGCGCACGCTCCGCGGTCGCGACAGTGGCGTATGCATTCTTTGACCGGTCATAAAAATCAAACCGGTCGATCCATTCGAGCTTTGTATTCGGTTCATGTCTTTGCACAATCGCTTTGTATTCGTTCCAAATGGGCGGTTCACTGTCGTTAAAGCCCGGTACAACCTGCATTAAAGTCACCGGTGCGTCTACATAAGCGTCGAGCGGAAACAGTGACAATATAGCATCCAGTACATCCGTGCCACTCAACCCATCCGCACGCACACAGCGCTTGCCCATGGATGCAGCGGGAAAGTTGCAGTCTCCGATAACGAGTTCATCACCATGACCCATTTCCGCAATGATCTTGAGTAAATCAGGAGAAAGATTTGGTGAAATTCCTTTAAGCATAATAACCTCCTATTTATGGGTCGATACTAGCCCTTAATTGTTTCATCATAGAGCGTGTAATGATCCACGACGCCGCAGATGGTCAGATCACAGATGATATCATCGTCATCGAGCAGCATTTTGGCCGCGCCGCCGTCTATGTTCACAATAACGAGATCACCTATGCCAACGTGTGCGCAATCAAAAGCGATCAGTCTCGGACCGTCCGGTTCGCCCTTCGCATCGATATATTGAACGAGCATGAGCTTATAGCCCTCATGCGTCTGTTCTTTGACGGTGGACACCACATTGCCCACCACTCTTGCGAGTTTCACTGTTGTCTCCTAGCCGATTGCCGGCAATATCTTTTCCACGTCTTCGTGCGGTCTCGGGATCACATGCACGCTCACGAGCTCGCCCACACGCTTAGCGGCCGCAGCGCCCGCTTCGACTGACGCCTTCACAGCGCCCACATCACCGCGCACCATCACCGTCACCAGACCGGAACCGATGCGTTCCTTGCCCAGCAGCGTGACGTTCGCCGCTTTCACCATGGCGTCCGCCGCTTCGATCGCGCCGATAAGACCTTTCGTTTCGACCATCCCCAATGCCTGCTTTTCCATTAGTGTTCTCCTCTCAAGTGAATTGTTATTGCTCTTCCGCGAGGTTATAATCGTCGATAAATCCTGTAATCGCCACATCGCAGGGCGGCAATATACCCCTGAACATCAGCGCCGCTTCCTTGGCGCTGATCAACGTCACAAAATCATTCAATCCTGCCTGCCTGGTCGCGTCTCCCGCCACAATCAGCTTTGTCGGCTTGTCGTTCTCAATCAGACGCACCAACAAAAGCTTGACACCCACAAGCGCAGGATCTTTGATTGTTGACACGACTGTGCCTTCGACTCTGCCGGTAAACATGCGCTTAGATACTCTGGGGCAGAATCGTTTCCACATCGCTGTGCGGACGCGGAATCACATGCACGCTGACCAACTCACCCACGCGCTTCGCTGCTGCTGCGCCCGCTTCCACAGACGCCTTCACAGCGCCGACATCGCCGCGCACCATCACAGTCACCAGACCGGAACCGATGGTCTCTTTGCCGATCAGCGTGACATTGGCCGCTTTCACCATGGCATCAGCCGCTTCAATCGCGCCCACAAGTCCTTTCGTTTCAACCATACCCAATGCTTCTTTCATCGTCTTTATCTCCTTCGTTATCTTGTAAATGACTTTCTTACTTCTTTATGATAATTCCGAGCCGTTAGAGAAGCGCACGGATCATATCCATATGGGGAGAAGGGATCACAACGGATCTCGCCATCATGCCTTCTGTCTCTTCGCAGCCTTCGGCTGCCGCCACAGCGGCTTGCACCGCCGCCACATCGCCTGTCACCAGCACAAACGATTTGCCGCCCATGCCGCGTCCCAAGCGCACTTCGATGAGCTCGACATCTGCCGCCTTCACAGCCGCATCCGCAGCCAGTACGGCGGAAGCGAGCGAGAAAGTTTCCATTATGCCCACTGCCTGAACGTCCTCTGCTTCGCATGCGCCCGCCATCGCGGCGATCACGCGATCGTCCACGTTGGGTATCATCAGACTGTCAACGAGCGTCGTTTCCGCTGTTTCGACTCCGGCAGACACTGCCGCCTTCACAGCCGCCACATCTCCGCTGACAAGCACGATATATTTACCCGCACAGACCG
>JAEWQS010000169.1 GCA_023399095.1 Bacillota bacterium | reverse complement strand
CGCTTGATGGGCAGCAGATGCGGTGTGAATGAAATCACCACGGTATCGTTCGCTGCCAAAGACAGCTCCTGCTCGATCTCCGATGTGTGACGATGTGTGCCCACACTGTACGCCTTGACGGATTCGTCCACCTCGCAAAAAGCGTTGGCGAGCTTCTCGCTGCGCCCCGCGCCGCTCACGCCAGATTTTGCGTCAACGATGATACCTTGCGAATCGATCACGCCGTTTTTAAGCAGCGGATACAGAGGAAGTATGCTGCACGTCGTATAACAGCCCGGATTGCCGACCAGCTTTGTGGCCGCGATTTTATCGCGGTAAAGCTCGGGTATGCCGTAAACGCTTTTGCTAAGCAGCTCTTTTGCTGTATGCGTCTGTTTATACCATTGTTCATAAACGCCAGCGTCTCGGTATCTGAAATCCCCAGACAAATCGATCACACGTGCGCCGCCTTCAAGAAGCGCAGGCACCGCACTGGCGGATGCACCATGCGGCAGACACGTGAAAACGATGCCTGAGTCTTTTGCAATTGTGCCTAAGTCCATCTCTTCGAGTAAAAAATCGCGCGACATAAAGCTTGGATAGATGGCACTGAGTTGCTGCCCCGCAAAGCTTTTGGATACAGCATGCACTATTTCCACCTCTTTATGGGACACAAGCAGCCGCATAAGCTCTGCACCTGCATATCCCGTCGCGCCGATAACGCTGACTTTGACCACTGATTTTGGCCTCCTTGTATGAAGTGTTTATAATTATACATAAAAATGCATAAAAATGCAACACATTTTTTGAGAATAACGCGGCTGTAAAACTGCCAAACTAAAATCGATTGATCACGCATTTTAAAGGGGGCTGTCTGTATGAGAAAAGTGATACTATTGGTAAGCGTGCTTGCCGTGATTGTTGCTGGCTGGTTTTTATACTTTAATGAAGGCGAATCTATCGCCTTTGTCAGTCTATACGAGGTTGAAACGTCGAATTTATCCAACACACTTGAGTTTTCTGGCGAGGTGCAACCCGCCAAAATGTACAGTGTCATGAGCGAGACAGGCGGTACCATTTCTTCACTGAAAGTTTCGGAAGGCAGCCATGTCGATAAAAACGAAGTGCTGTTTGAACTCGACGCCACGCAGGCAAACGCAGAGCTCAAAGAAGCAAAGCTTCAATACAATGCGCTCAGTGATTCAGCCGCTCAAATGACAATGGCCCAGGGCAGCGGGGGCGTGATGGCGGAGGAAAAAGCCAAGCTGGCTCTCGCGCTTTCTCAGACGACCGGATACGATTACGATTCCTTAAACGCAGCCTTCGGCCATGAAACGGCCAAGGCCGTGTCACAAGCATCCTCCTCACTCGCGCAGAGTCTTGACGATCTGCCGGATATCTCTTCTATAGATACGGCCAATTTGAGTATGGACAGCCAGATCGAGCTTGCACAGCTTGCCGTGGAGCGGCTGCAACACCTTGTGGACAGTATGACCTGCAAAAGCCGTATATCCGGCACAGTGGTTTCTATGAACGTAAATGTGGGTGAAGTGCTGGCGCCGGGTATCCCCGCGATGGTGATTGCGGATACCAAAAACAAGCTCATAACAGGGTATGTGTATGAAAAAGACTTAAACGGTATTGTTGAGGGTATGAAAGTCACCATCGAAACCGATAATGGAAAATTCAAGGGCACAGTGTCGCGTATCGGCGCGGCAGCTACAGAAGTCGGTTCTTCATCAGCGTTTGATACGATGACCAAAGTCGAAATTACACCCGAAGATAAATTCAACAAGATCATCGGGGCCGTTGTGGATCTGGAAATTGAGCTGAACCATAAGGATAATGTGCTCAGTGTCCCTCTGGACTGCCTCACGGATGATGACTGTGTGTTTGTGATCGGTAAAGATAACGTTGCCGAAAAACGCGCCATCGTCACAGGCTTCGAAGATGATTCGAATATTGAAGTCATCGGCGGTTTAAACGCCGGAGATCTCGTCATCACATCGCCGCAGAACGTCAAGGAGGGCCAGCATGTCAACTATGATAGAGGTGAATAACCTTTTTAAAACCTACGGTCGCGGAGAAGCGCGTGTGCACGCATTGCAGGGTGTCACTCTCAAAATCCACCAGGGCGGGTTTCTTGCCGTGATGGGCCCGTCAGGCTCCGGAAAAACCACGCTTATGAATATATTAGGGTGCATCGACACCCAAACAACGGGTGATTATATATTCGCAGGCACGAACGTCAAGCGTCTTAACACACAGAGCAAGGTCTATCTTCGCAACAGGCGCATCGGTTTTATCTTTCAGTCGTTCTATCTGCTGCCCTCACTCACAGCGAGGCAAAATATCGAGCTGCCAATGGTGTATTCGGGCACACCGCCTAAGGAGCGTCACAAAAAATCTGCGGAGCTTTTGGAGCTTACGGGATTGACAAGCCGCGCCCACCATCTTCCAAGCGAGCTTTCGGGCGGTCAGCGTCAGCGTGTGGCCATCGCGCGGGCGCTCGTTAATTCGCCCAGCCTTATTCTTGCCGATGAACCCACTGGTAACCTCGACAGCCGGACGGGAGATGATATCATGCATTTGCTGTGTGGCCTCAACAGACAGGGCGCTACCATCGTGCTCATCACGCATGAACGCTGCGTGGCGGAATGTGCCAAAGAGCTTATTGTGCTCAAGGACGGACAAGTTGTCAGCGAGGCGGAGTGCTCATGAAGATCAGCGATTATATCAGCATTGCCGCCCATCAGATCAAAAAAAACAAATTTAGAACGGCGCTCACCGTGCTTGGCATCATGATTGGCATCGCCTCTATGATCACCGTGATTTCTGTGGGCGGCGGCGGTCAGGAAATGATCAATGCTGAACTGCAAAAATTCGGTATAAACAGAGTCTGGTTCTTCCCAAACGATGTGCGCGGCCCCAACGACCTGCTGACAATGACCGACGCCACGATGCTCAGCGAGGTGACCGGCGTCGGTGATGTTGCCCCCAGCGCCTATGAAAAAAGCATTTTATCCACAGACAGAACGAATATTGCGTCGGATGTGGTGGGGACAACAGCTTCTTTGTTCAGTATGGAGCAGATGACGTTTAAGGAAGGACGCGCCATATCTGAAAAAGACGTAGAGTACGCACGTCGGGTGGTGGTTTTGAGTCAGGAAGCCAAGGAAGATCTGTTCGACGACAAGGATGCTGTCGGCGAGAAGGTGGGTATCAATGGCCAGAAATATACGGTCATCGGCGTTGAAAAAGAAGATCAGTCCATCTATTCGTCTTTTTTTTCGGGCAAGTGCTATATACCTGTCACGACATTCAACGCCATGTTTTCCAACAATTATATGGATGAAATATCCGTATCTGTTCAAAGCACGGACACGCTGGACGGTGTAATCGACAACTGTGTGAAAAGACTGCTTAATAAATACGGAGAGGGTACGATCAAGATTATCAACCTGACAAAGGAGCTGCGCAACGCACAGAACATACTGGATATATTCAAAACTGTTGTCGGCGCCGTGGCCGCGATTGCGCTTGTGGTGGGCGGCATTGGCATTATGAACATCATGCTGGTTACTATCAAAGAACGAACACGCGAAATCGGCATCCGCAAGGCGCTGGGCGCTGGCGAGCATCATATACTTGGGCAGTTTCTTGCCGAAGCTCTTTTTTACGCGATGCTGGGCGGTTTGCTCGGGCTCATCGCGGGGATCGCTTTAACCAAGGCCGCGGGCAGTATTCTTGGTATCGAGGCTTCGGTCTCGACCTCGGCAGCCACATTAAGTGTGCTTTTCTCCGCCACAGTGGGCATTATATTCGGCCTGATGCCTGCTTACAAAGCATCCAAGCTAGACCCGGTTGAGGCGCTGCGGCACGAATGACGACGGGAACACATCATCCATTGAGACGTTAACGGCTGCTTATTGATATTCCGAACCCGCAGGTAATCCCACGTTTTAATGCTCCTGTGCATTTATCACGTGATCCCTCGACACGCTCGGGATGACTCGTACGACCGTGGGATCCCTCGACATGCTCGGGATGACGCGTACGATCATGCTATCCTTCGACACGCTCGGGATGACGCGTACGATCATGTTGGCTCGGGATGACGCGAACGACTGCAGCAGAACGGATTCCCACGGTTCATATAGTTATTTATGTTTTTACCATGGGATGCTAGTCCATTTCATAGTCGACAAGCTCGGCATGACGTTAACGACAAACGGCGAGAAAAAGGGAGGCATATGCTGAATCAGCATATGCCTCCCTTTTTATATTGCGTTGTTCTTATGCGTACCAGTATTCCCTGAAGATGAGACTATAGGGCTTCCAGGCAGAACCCGAGCCGACTTTGGTACCCGAGCTGTACACATCAAACGCCTTCACTTGATAGTTCATATACACCCGCAGATTCAGAGACTGCCCTGACGGCACAGACGCCGAATGCGAGCCCGATTTGTAGTACGACGATGTGACCGTGTAACCGACGGCAGAGGAAACCAAGCTGCTGCTTACCGAATAAGTTGATGAATAACCGGCACTGCGCGTCTGCCCAAACGTAGCCGAAAGGCTGTACGGCCCGTAATACCAGAAGGAATCATAATCGTTCGAATAGTATTTATATCCAGTGGTTCTCACATTGCTGATGGATATGCTGGCCAGCGCTGCCATAGGCGCCGCACTTTGCTTGGCAAAGCCATCCAAAAGCGATACGTCATCTGCCGGCAGCATCACATACGTTGTCTTCACGCTGACCAACTGTTGCCCCTCAGGAGCCACCAAGCCCTCTTCCTCAGCCATGCGAGCCAGCTTGTCCGGATCTGTCTCGACAACCTCATACACCTCGGAGCCGGATGATAAAACATTGGCCGGGGCGGCGCTGTCCGGCACGTCGCCCGCATAGGCCACGCTTCCGAACGCCATGACAAGCATGACAGACAGTACAATTGCGACAATTTTTCTTTTCATGGTGAAACCTCCTTTTACCCTTTTTAGTTAGACGTTTTAAAAAGGCAAAAGTGCTATCAATCTTTAAAAAAAAGATGAAAAAGGTTGTTATTTTATCGAATAAACGCAATAACCCCGGATAAATCTCGGGGTTTTGCATTTAATTATCATTTATGTCGATTTTATCATCTGCTATAATCTTGCGCCGCATTCACCGCAGAACTTTACGCCGGGTTTTAGTTCCGCACCGCACTGGCCGCAATGCGATGACTGCAGCTGCCCCAGCTTCGTGCCGCAGTCACTACAAAATTTCACTCCGGGCTCGTTTTCGCAGCCGCAGTTTGGACATGTACGCGCCATACGCTCACGCTCCTCCTGCTGCTGTTTTTCTTCCGCTGCCTTTTTGGCCGCATCCATTTCAGACTGTTTGACACCCAGCTGCTTATCGATCGCTTCTGCTTCCTCAAACAGGGCCGCATACTCTGAAAAGCCGCCTGCTCTTTTGTACGTGTCATAAACCGCCTGCCCGATTTTTGCGAGCACATCGCGCTTTTTGTTTTTTAGCTCTGTGACGTCATTATGCAGCAACAGCGCGTTCATCGACGCATCCTTTTGTATCTCTTCACCCATCAAAGGCTGCATGCCCTTGATCAATCCGCCAAGACCGCTTAAAAAATCACTCATGATTCGCCCTCCGTTTCACATATACAATGATTATACTTTGCATTGATACCCAAAATCAAGAAAAATGAGTCAATATATCTGTTATGTTATCACTTAATTACTCTTCAATTTTTTATTATGAAAATAAAAAAACATTGACCGCAAATTCGGAAAATGCTATATTATAATTTATGGCTAATAGTTAATTAATTACATATAACACATTTATTGTAGCACAAAACGAGGTGTTTGTCAATACCCTATCACAATTTTTCTGGGAGGCATGATATGGACGAAAATCATCTGATATTATCCGGAAAAGCCATTGAAGAAACGGCAGTGGCTGATATTCTGGCCTGCAACACGCTTACCGCACGATACGGGATCCGGCTTACGGAAGCCGACGCGAAATCGCTTGTGCAGACGCGCACACAGGCGCTCAAAAATTCTGGTCGCATCGAATTTACAGGCGGCGCCCTCGGCGCCATTATTACCGCTTTTGCGGACTCGCCGTATCTCGCGGACGACACGTACTTGGATACCCTGCATCTGTTGGTGGAAACGTTCTACGAATACAAAACAGAGACACTCGACACAATTGACGACGATGAGCTCATTGCGCTGATGCGGCGGCACTTTGATATGTCGTGCCATGGCTCTGCCGATCTGCTGCGCGAAGATATCCTATCCGCCATTTCACGGCGCATCCGCTTCGGAGAAAGAATCTGTGAGGACGATGAATAAGCTGCAAACACAAGGTACCATACCCAAAGAGCGCCTGAGCGGCACGCACTATTTTGCGTCACTGCTCAGCGAAGCCGCAAATCGCGGTTTACTAAGCCGCGAGGAGCAGCGGTCGATACGCGCGCAGATGATGCAGATCATGGCGTTTCTCGCCACACGCTACACCGCAGGCGCAAGCACATCCATACGCGTAGAGACCGCGCAAAGTCTCATGGAATGCGCCATGTATAGCATCAGCCACACGCTCAAACGTCTTCCAAGTACAGACGCGGCGCTGGCTGAATTGCGCGACACGCCGCTCAAATCGTTGTTCGACCGCGGACAAGTGCAGCTTCGTGAGCTGCTCGCCGAGGCCAAAGCGCAGTACGCCGCACTGCTCAAAAACAGCGTGCAGCTTAGCAGTCACACATGGCAGAGCACGCTGCACACAGGACTGGCTGAGTTCTTCGCCGCGCACCACGTATACGACGCCGCGCACGAATCGCCCGGGTTAATCGATTATCCCACAGCGTTGCCTCTGGAAGACGCAGTAGGGATCGAATATATCACGCGGTATTTGAAGCGGCTCGCGCTGGAAGACAGCCTGATACGCCGGTGGCCTGTGGACGAAGTCGACGGTCTGATTCGTGCTGGCGGTGCGGTAGAAGCGCCTGTTAACGTGTTTTTGCTTGTGCTCACAAACATGCTTGGCGCCCTTCTTTGCGGAAGCCAATCTGAAACGCTCTCTCTCACGCGTGAAGACAGGACGGTTTTACGTGAACGGCTGAGCGGGCTTGCCGCCGTAACCATGCGCCATCTGCTTCGCGATGCCGCCAATGAGCTTTGCAAGCGCCTCGGCACAAGTGACTCCGTTTTGCTAAGGTATATGTCCGACGCGTCAGCTTTGCTTGTACCAAGTATCCGAAACGCACTGGAAACAGGAACGCTCTCACGTTTATTTTTGAGCATCAAGGCCGCGACTGCCCCCGCCTTCTTTCACGACGCGCCGCGCATGGACGACAAGCCATTCCGCGATCTTGTCAGCGAGATAGCCGACTGCCGCCACGCCTCAGACCGCATCGAGCTTGTCCGTATGCAAGTGGCCTCCATCGCCGACCTTGTGGATCTGTTTGAAACGCGATGCCTGACACAGGCAGATATGGGTACCGTGCTACAAACATTGGGCGACGACGCGCTCGCCATGCTCCTGCACCTAAGCCGGGAATATCCGCCCGATGCGCTGCACACGAACAGCGCCGAGCTCACCTGGCATTCAGCGTTAAAGATGCACCTCGGAGGACTTGATGCGCCAAGGTGCGCGCATATTCGGCAAATGGCACGGCACATACAGTTTGTTTAAATCTGCTGATTATTTTCGCGGGCGTCCACAGGTCGCCCCTACGGTTTGCGTATCAGCGTTAAGAAATCGACAAACGAGAGAATCATGGTACAATAAGGGAATAAAGATATTATATTTTCTATGAAGGAGTCAAAATGAAAGAAGCGTTATTACTCATCGATATACAGAACGACTACTTTCAAGGCGGAAAAGCTGAGCTGCACAAGCCTATGGATGCGCTCGAAAATGCCGAAATGGTATTGAAGAAATTCCGTCAGAGCGGGACACCAGTCATTCACGTTCAGCATGTCAGCATAAACGAAGGCGCGACGTTCTTTTTACCGGATACGCAGGGCGTGAAGATTCACGAACGGCTGGTGCCGCTGCAAAACGAAACCGTCGTCGTCAAGCATGCGCCTAGCAGCTTTTACAACACCAATCTGCTGGATGTCATTCGCGAAAATGCGATCACCGAGCTTGTGGTGTGCGGCATGATGAGCCACATGTGCATTGATACCACCGTGAGAGCCTGCAAGGATCATGGGCTCAAAGTCATGCTTTTGGATGATGCCTGCGCAACGAAGAACTTAAAATACCGCGACACCGTCATCCCCGCCGAAACCGTTCACCGCACATTTATGGCGGCGCTTAATGGCATGTTTGCCAGCGTCATGAGTACGCAAGAATACCTATTGAAATAGATGTCCAGACTAATCTATCGAAGGCAGTGAGTGAATGGAAATACGATCGTAGGGGGCGGTTTCCATGCCGCCCCGAGATTTTTAATGACAGTGATTAGAAATAAGATTGATTCATCAACTCGTATTATGGTAACGTCACTATTAATAGATATGTCATCATGCCAAACCATCTGCATATTTGAATTCATTTCATCTGCAGGCGGGCATGGAAACCCGCCCCTACAAAATGACGTTTCCTTCCAAGACCGCATCATACGCAATGAAGCCGAATACCGTGACATCTGGATATATCGACACCAACGCGCTCAAATGGGCTCTCGACCGGTATCACACGGAATGACACGCTTCTCTAATTCAGACAACGAAAATCCGAGACACACACTGTCGCCACGCTTTTCCATATCCACGCGTTGTCTCTATCACCTTAGGGGCGACCTGCGGTCGCCCGCGTTGGCCACCTTGCTGTGGTTTATTCGCCTTTCGAATCTCGCATATCACTCGGTTTCCCTTTGATGCAATCAATAATCACCGCACCCACCCAGAATCCTACGAATTCCAAAAACAAGGGGATTGATGCAAACCTAAATAATGATTTTGTAGATAATAATATCGCCACTAAATATTGCACGATAATTATCGCCCCGGGAACCACCACAATGAGAAAGCGAACCAGATTAAAACGATCGCTGGTATGACGACGTGAGATAAGGGAAGGCACCCTCGTTAACGCACCAAAGACGACAAAACACATCGATACATTAATTAAAGAGATTCTGAACTCAAAAGTCCTTCTTTCAATTTCGAAAATGTAGTTATTCAACCATATTGCGAAGAAACTGTTATCAATACTTACAAATAATTTATGCTAATCATTTCTTATCAGTTCCCCTCCTATGATGAGACATACTGGCGTGGCTTTCAATGTGCAAATAAAAAAACGTCGGGTCTGACACGGTAGCGCTGTTCAAAAATCGGCAGCAAAGAAAAAACTCATGAATAAGCAAAGCCTTCGGTGGATGGAAGGCTTTGCTTAAGTTGCAGACTAACTCGTTTAGTGATATACCCAATACGGAGTACAGGCGGAGGTCGCTCACTACAATTCGTCTTCTCTTATTCCTTGAACTGGCTATTCTGCCACTAAGGCTCCTTTGAAAAGGAGCTGTCAGCGCCAGCTGACTGAGGATTGAAAATCAGAAGTCCCGATGAGGCATGATAACAGGCGGGCATACCCCATTCGGGACACAGGCGGAGACCCGCCCCCACGGTATGCCGATTGATAAACAGAAGTTATGTGTTTGCCGTAATTGCAATAAGTGCAGTTTGCCGCAACTCCGTCGCACTGCGTGCGCCACCTCCTTTGAAAAGGAGGCTTGCTTATTCCTTAAACTGGCTGTTATATAGCCGCGCATATTCGCCGCCGAGCGCCAGAAGCTGCTCGTGCGTGCCGCGCTCGGCCACGCCCTCCTCGTCGATCACGATGATCTCGTCCGCGTTACGCACAGTGGAAAGCCGATGCGCGATTACCAGCGTCGTACGCCCCACGGCCAACGCTTCAAACGCCTTTTGTATACGCTTTTCGGTCACGCTGTCCAGCGCGGATGTCGCTTCGTCGAGTATCAATATCGGCGGATTTTTCAAGAATATGCGCGCGATGGATATGCGCTGCTTCTGTCCGCCAGAAAGACGAATGCCGCGCTCCCCCACCTGCGTGTCGTAGCCGTTCTCCATCTCCATGACCATGTCGTGTATCTCAGCACGCTTTGCCGCTTCGACGATCTCTGTGTCCGTCGCGTCGATGCGCCCATAACGAATGTTGTCTTTTATCGTACCCGCAAACAGGAACACATCCTGAGACACGATGCCGATGTTCTGGCGCAACGATAACAACGTCACGTCCTTGATGTCGTGCCCGTCGATCGTGATACGCCCGCCGCTGGCTTCATAAAAGCGCGGAATCAGATGGCACATTGTCGTTTTACCGCCGCCCGACGGCCCTACAATCGCAAGCGTTCTGCCCGCGTCAATTTTGAGTTTGAGGTGCGCTAACACCTTGGTCTTGTCATTGTAAGAAAAGCTCACATCGTCAAACACAATGTCGCCCTTCACGTCTTTAAGCGTGATGGCGGACGGTGCGTCATTGATCTCAGGCTGTTCGCTGAGCAGCTCGCGGAAGCGGTGAAAGCCCGCCATGCCGCTGGAGAACTGCTCCATAAACGTGGAAAGCTTGCGTATCGGCTGTAGAAACGTCGCGACATACAGCGAGAATGTGATGAGCCCCACATAATCCAGCTCGCCGCGCATGATGAGATAACCGCCAAAAGCGATCACCGCCACGCTAAAAAGGCTCGTGAAGAAATCCATACCACTTAAAAACACAGCCATTGCCGAGTAAAACTCGCCCTTGGAGCGTTTGAACCTCTCGTTGCTCTCCATGAACTTGTCCACTTCAAACGCTTCGTTGGCAAACGCCTTGGCCACACGGGCGCCCGAAATGCTCGACTCCAGACCCGCGTTGATGCCTGCCGTGCGCTCCTTAACGCGTTTGGACGCGCGCATCATGCGCTTCCTCTGCGACAATGTGAACAGTATACCGATGGGCACGAGGACAATCAGCACGAGTGCGAGCTTGACGTTGATGGACAGCATCACGACAAACGCGCCGATAATGGTAATCAGCGATATGAGCAGATCCTCAGGGCCGTGGTGCGCAAGCTCCGTGATGTCAAACAGATCCGTCGTGACGCGGGACATCAGTTGGCCGGTGCGGTTCTTATCGTAAAAGCGGAAGGAGAGCTTCTGCAAATGCGTGAACAGATCGTGACGCATGTCCGCTTCCATCCGCACACCCAGCGTATGTCCCCAATACGTCACGA
This sequence comes from Bacillota bacterium, assembly GCA_023399095.1. Classification (GTDB taxonomy): domain Bacteria; phylum Bacillota; class Clostridia; order Christensenellales; family SZUA-584; genus SZUA-584. The sequence goes on along the minus strand of JAEWQS010000169.1, from coordinate 9,804 downwards.
TGTACATGAACAGCGCTTTGAGCAGATACGCCGCCACAAGCGCGCCCATAATGATGAAAAACGTACTGTAAAGATCGGCGGGCAATAGCGTCGTCATCGCATACCGCGATGCGAGCGGAAACGAAAGATCGATGATTGCGATCAGCAGGGCGCAGGCGAGGTCGAGAACAAAAAGCCGCCAATGGCGGCGGTAATACGAAGCAAAGTGTCTTAAGCTGCTTTTCTTTTCCATGTGATACCGTCCTTATCCTCCGCATTATACTACTGAGCGCCGCTTGTGACAACAGGCCTTGTTCACTCAAATAGGTGCGCAGCTTTTGTTTTTTTGTGTATAATGGAGCAAAACAACTTAACGGGTGGCTTCATGAAATTCGTTTTTCAATTCTGCATCATACTTCTTGTGTCGTTCGTGGGCGAGGTGCTGCGTGCGCTGATCCCGCTGCCCATACCGGCTAGCATATACGGTCTTGTGCTCATGCTGGTGTGCCTCAAAACAAGGCTGATACGCATCGAGCAGGTGGACAAGGCGGGCGCATTTTTGCTGGAAATCATGCCGTTGCTTTTCATACCCGCGGCGGTGGGCTTGCTTACATCGTGGGAGGCGCTGCAACCGATGCTTCTGCCCATCATTGTGCTGATTCTCGTGGTCACCGTCATTGTGATGGTCGTCACGGGCAAAGTAGCGCAGCTTGTGCTGAGAAAGGACGATGACAAATGACGATATTCTCTTCGGCATTTTTCGGCGTCGTTATCAGCATCGCGGGCTACGCGCTGGGCATGTATTTGCGCAAGCGTTTCAAGCGCAGCTTTATCAACCCGCTGCTGATATCCGTCGTGTTCGTGATCGGCGTGCTGCTCCTGCTCGGCATTGACTACGATACCTACAACATTGGCGGCCAATACATATCTTATCTGCTCACCCCCGCCACCGTTTGTCTTGCTATTCCGCTGTACCAGCAGCTTCATCTGCTACGCAAGCACAAAAAAGCCGTGGCGCTCAGCATTGTCGCAGGCGTACTCAGCAGTCTTGGCAGCATACTCGCGCTTGCGTATCTGTTTGGTCTCACACATGAGCAATACGTCACGCTGCTGCCCAAATCCATCACCACCGCCATCGGCATCGGCGTGTCCGCAGAGCTTGGCGGCATTGAGACCATCACCGTCGCCGTGATCGTTTTAACGGGTATATTCGGCAACATCGTGGCGGAAGGTGTTTTCAAGCTGTTTCGCATCACGCATCCGGTGGCCATGGGTTTGGCGCTCGGCGTGTCTTCTCACGCCATCGGTACGGCCAAGGCATTGGAGCTTGGTGAGATTCAGGGCGCGATGAGCAGCCTATCTATCGCGGTTGCGGGGCTGCTCACCGTGGTCTGCACGTCGTTCTTTGCGGTGCTATTGTAGATTTTCAGCGGGCGGTCATACCCCATACGGAGCTCAAGCAGATACCCGCCCCTACGGAATACCGACTGATAAGCAGAAGTTATGTGTTTGCCGTAATAGTCATATGTGAAGTTTACCGCAATCCTCCGTCGCGCTGCGCGCGCCACCTCTTCTAATAAAGGAGGCTTTATTCATAGTTGCCGTTAAGGCTCCTTTGAAAAGGAGCTGTCAGCGCTAGCTGACTGAGGATTGATAAAGCAGAAAGACGCGTATCAGAAAATATACATCCAACTATAGGTGACGGTTTCCATGTGTGCTAAGAATGGAGTATGCCGGTCGATAATATGACGGCGATGTATACGAAAAAAGCCCCGCGTCAGCAGGACTAAAATCAGCACTCAATCCGTCTTCCTTGAATCCACGAGCAGCTTTTGCAGCGTCTCGTTGCCGCAAAGCGCGTTCCTTACAGCCACCTCGCCGTTGATCGCGCCGATAAAAAGGCTGTCGGTTTTCTCCAGGTATGGCAGCAGCGCAACGCGCATCTCATCGATATTGTTCGCAGTGTTCACAAGATATGTGCTGGTGAGCACCTTGACGCCACCGATGACTTCAAGCGCCTTAATAAAGCTTTTGTACTTCTTCTCATCTTTTCCAAGGCTATAGGTCACAATGTATGTGGTCATTCACTCTCTCCTAAAGCTTTCGATATATCATCAAGCAGAGACTGACGAAGCTCAAGCAGCGCTTCCATGTCGATATCCATGTGTTTTTCAATATATTCCTCGGGTGTAGATGAATACGAATGCGCGGATGCGTAGTCAAATGTCATTTTGATGATGCTCTCGCATTTGTACAGCTTGCAAAGCTGGTCGATAAGCCCTTCGGCCACGGAACTGACCGACAGCTGATCGATCATGCGCGCAAAATCATAATCGTCCTTGCCATACTGTTCGATATCATCCAGCGCGGCCAGCGTCGCGGCGTCAATGGCTTCCGCCGCGTCAGTGAGCGCGTCAAACACGCTTTGATCCGATTCGTCGGTGAGCAGCGCTTCGCACTTTTCCAATCGCGCATCCAAACGCTTCGCATAATATAATCGCAGTAGCGAGGTCTGCAAATCGAGAGGAAAGTGGCTGTCCAGCCGCTCTTGTGCTGTAAACGTCATGATATCCTGTGCAAGCTGACGGTATTTTCGGGCTGTCTCAACGATTCTTTCATCCACAACAATCACGCCCTTTGCTTTTTGTTATAGATTAACATACTGACCGCAAACAGCACAAGCGCCATGCCGACCAGTACGCCAATGTTCAAGAGGACATCACCCAAATCAACGTGGTATGCGGCGAGCCTTTCGACAGCATCCAATGCCCAGAACTGCGGCATGCCCTTCGCAATGCCCAGCAGCAAATCTGAACCCACGATGGACAGCGGCCACATGCAGCCGCCTAGCATACTTGTGCCCACGATGATCACCGGCACCGCCGCGCCCATTTGCTCGATGCCCTTAAACACGGTGGCCAGCAGCAGCCCGATGCACGTGGCGGCCAGTACGAACGCCGCGAATACCATAAATACAGGCAGCAACGCATCTCCAAGCTCGATGCCGAACAGCATTTGTCCTAAAAACAGCACGATCGCCATCTGTAAAAGCCCCACCACATATGCGGGAATGAAGTTGCCCGCGAGTACCGCGCGTGAGGAAAGCGGCGATATGCGAATGCGGTTCCATGTGCGCAGCTTTTTGTCTTCGAGTATGCTGCCCATCGTGAACACGATGCTGAACATCACGAAGAAGATGTTAAAGCCCATCATGTAGTGTATATTTTCGTAGTATTTCTCATCGAAATCATCTGCGTCCAATACGGTATATGACACGGTGATTGGCTTGTCTTCCATGCGCAGGGCAAATTCATCCTGCACGGTTTCCAAAGACGGCGCTTGGAAACCGACGCCGTCGAGCACTGCATCGAGTTCACTGTGCAACTGGTACACATGTGCGGCGTTTTGGTACGCGGAGCGCACCGCATTTTCCAGCATGAGTATGTCCGCGCTGTCGGCTGTACGCAAAATTGAGACCTCTGCCCCGCCGCCTGAGATGTCTTCAAAGCCCTTGGGAATCATAATGGCCGCGAGCGCTTCACCCTTCGACACGGCCGCTTCGGCCTCTTGCTGTGTTTTTCCCTCCAGCGCATAGGCGTCTGCATCAAACGAGTCAATAAAAGATGAGGAAAACGCACTGTCGTCGTTATCTATCACGTAGACACGCTGGGCGCCGCTGCCACCAAACATGGCGTTGCCGAACACGAAGGTTAAGAATATCGCCATAAACGTCATGATCACATACATAATCACATCCTGACGCATGAGTTTTAATTTCAGCCAAAGAATTGCCGCCATGTTACGCCTTCCTTTCTTTTGGGAAAAGCATCAGACCCACAAAATAGAGCACGATGCCCATCAGGACGCTGCCACCCAAATACGGCAGTATTTCCGTAAGCGGTGCGCCTGTGACGTTACCCGTGTAGGCCATAATCGCCAGTCCGTTAGGCGTGAAAAGCGCTACTGTGGAGAAAAACGCCGGAAGCACTGAAAGCGGCAGGAAGCTGCCGCCGAATAGCGCCAGCACCTGGGCTAGCACGCTTTGAAACACACTGCCCACACTCGGGTTGCCCGCGCGGTACACAAGCACCATAAGCAGCACACCGAGACCCGTGATGGAGATCGCCACACAGATGGATATGAGCACAAAGACAAGCGGATTGCCCCATTCAATACCGAAAGCGAGCGTCGAAAAGCCGAGCAGCACGATCAGCTGTATGATACATAGGAAAAAGACCGCCACGGATTTGCCAAGCAGCAGCTTTTTGGTAGACACACCCGCCGCGGTTAACCGCAGCAGCGTTTTCTCCTGGCTTTCGGTCAGTAAAAACGTACTGCCTTGCCCCGCGGCATACAGCACGAACATGCATGTAATCGCGATAGAATAGTAGGAAAAGCTGCTTAACACCTTGCGCGCCGCAATGCCTTCCATATTAATATTAATTTCCGGCTGCTGAGACAGGCTCTGCATAAACGATTCAAAGTCCAGCTTACTCATCGTTTGCTCAATCATGCCACCGCTGCTCATTGCCGTTTGTTTCAAGATGTCCATATCCGCTGTCAGTGTGCTGAATGTATCCGTATAGGCGCGGACGATGCTGGCCACAATGCCTGATTCCATCGTGCGGTTCTGTGCGCCCAATACATCGATCTGCAAATCGTCCCCGCCCAAGCCCGTCATCATATTGAGCAACCCTGCGTTGAACCCTTGGGGAATGGTAACGACGGCATCGATGCCGCCGTTTTGCAGCATCTCATTCGCTACGGCTTCGTCCATCACTGTATAGCTTAAAAATTCAGACACCTCGTCGGAATCCAGCATGGAATACAACGACATATGGTTCATGTCCAGTGACGCGCCATCGCCCGCAATCTGTTTTGCCGTCTGTTGCGTTTCGTCTTCAGTGGTGTTGTCCACCACTGCGATGTTTAAATGCCCGATAGACATGCCGTCGGACGTGAATACGCCGCCCAGTGCAAAGCTCAGTATCGTAATCAACACGATGGGCATTAAGAATATGAACATCAGCGCCACGCGGTCTCTTAAGACCACGCGCAGATCCTTTTTGATAATATCGATCAGTTTCATGGCTTCAGTCCCTCAATGCGCGGCCCGTGAGATTTAAGAACACCGTCTCAAGGCTTGGTTTTTTGGTATCGAAAGACAGCAGCGAAGCGTTGCTTTTACCCACAAGCTCCAGCACGGCGTGCGTCGCTTTGTCCCCGTTGTCTGCGACAATATACACCATGTCGTCCTCGGCGCTGAGCTTTGTGACATTGTCAAGAGCCGACAGCTTTTCGCAGAGCGCCGCGTCAGGCTTTGCCAGCTTAAGCGTAAGCTCACAGCCGCCGCCCAGCGACGACGTAATCTCGTCCTTGGTGCCTGCCGCGATGATTTTGCCAGCGTCCATGATGCACACGCGGTCGCACAGCAGCTCCACCTCTTCCATGTAGTGGCTCGTGTAAATGATCGTCGTGTCGTTGCTGGCCAGCGCTTTAACTGTGTCCAATATGTGGTTACGCGACTGCGGATCAATACCTACGGTGGGCTCGTCCATAATGATGAACTCCGGATTGTGCAGCAGCGCCGCGCCGATGTTGAGCCGCCGCTGCATGCCGCCCGAGTATTTTTTGACGCGATCTTTGAGCCTCTCTGTGATGCCGATCACTTCGGACACCTCGTCAATGCGCTTTTTGAGCACCGCACCCGAAAGGCCGTACGCGCGTCCCCAAAACTGCAAATTCTCCAGACCAGACAGATTCGGATACAACGCGATTTCCTGCGGCACCAGACCAAGGCTTTGCTGTATGGCTTTTGGGTTTTGCGCGATGTCCTCACCCTTGAAGCGGATAGTGCCGCTGTCGGGCGCGGCCAGCGTGGCAATCATCGAAATCGCCGTGGATTTGCCTGCGCCGTTGGGCCCTAACAGCCCCAGAATATCACCTTTATCCACGTTAAAGGAAATATCGTCCACAGCTTTGATGTTTTTAAAGTATTTTTTTAAATTTCGGATTTCAAGCAGCGACATAGCGCCCTCCTTATAAAAATAACAATAAGTGATTTGACCAATATATCCCATGATAACATGACCTGCCTTATCGTTGCAAATTACAAAAATTACAACGAGAGATTTTTCTTTTGCAGCAAACATTAATGTGAGAAACGTTTATTTTAGCGCGGCATAAATTATATAGAACCGAAAAAAAAGGGTGACGTGGATTGAACATTATTATTGGAATAGAAGACCAAGGATTGGAGCTCGCGCCGCTTATCACCAACAGGACACACGACGCAATGCGGCAGGGCTGCCTGGTCAGCATAAATGAGGTTGACGGGTCGGAAGGGCACATTGCCAAGGTAAATCTGTCCGATTGTGAGCACAGCCTTGAAAAAGAGCATACGATGCTTTGCACAATACTCGCCGATATCATTGTGGAGAATCTTCAGATCCGCCACATGGTACGGTTATTAAAGCAGGACTACTATTTCCTCTCGGAAAAGGAGCAGTGCGATATACTCGTGCGCGCTTTAAAAAAACTGTGGTATGGTACATCGGGGCAAAAAAACGAAGTCGCGATGTGCAAAATCGATGTGAAACAGCGCCTTAGCGATATGCTGGCGCAAAATGAGGCAGATAGCGTTATGCTCGAAGGCTTCATGCGTTTTCGTATGAAGGACTATTTAGAAACATGGGAAAAAGAGCTCGCGCTGTGCGTTGAGGAATATATCAGGAAGCGTGAATACGTAGAATTCGTCGAAATTCTGCGGTTGTTTGTAAAGATTCGGATACCGCGTGTGCGAAAGGTTCACATTTGCGTGGACGGAAACGGCCAGTATATGCTGCTCGACGACCGTCTCTGTCTCTTGAAATGCCAATACTCCGGTGAGAGCATGGATAGAGACGATGCGTTGCTAAGCGCGCTTGTGAACATGGCGCCGCTGTCCATAATTGTTCATAATAAAGACCGCTTCTTTGATGCACGCATCATCGAAACCATAAAGGATGTGTTTGGCCAGCGCGTGGAGTTCTCGGAAGACATGATATAAGCTGCCTGCTTGCGGGCTTGTCGAAAAGCCTACGGCTTTCCGCCAGTTTACCGGTCTTGCTTGTTCCTCGCAAACTCGAAACTGCGCAAAACCCCGGGGTCCCCAAAAAGCATCCTTTTTGGGGTGGAGCCAAGGTGTGGGCTGCGCGGGCACAGCCCGTCTTGCCCACGAATTATATTTAAAGACTTTTTTAATAGTCTGAAGCTGCCCCGATTAATTGGAGCAGCTTTTCATTCTAGCGAGTTGTCATTTTTTAAAGTGAAAACTGCCCAACCATGTCTTTTAGCATAGACGCCTGGCTGGAAAGCTCTTCACTTGCCGCGGCAACCTCCTGCGCGGTCGCAGAGTTATGCTGCACCTTCTGAGACATTTGCTCAATCCCCGCATTCACCTGTATGATTCCTGTTGCCTGCTCGCTGCTGGAAGCCGCAATCTGTCCGACCAATCCAGCTGCTTTATCCACCGTTGTCATAATATTATCCAGCACGCCTGCCGTCTCGTTGACCATACTGGTCCCCGCCGTTATTTTGTCGATGGACTGCGCAATCAATGCCACAGTCCGATTGGCAGCCTCGGCGCTTTTGTTTGCCAGATTTCGCACTTCTTCCGCCACAACCGCAAAGCCTTTTCCGTGAACACCGGCGCGGGCAGCCTCTACCGCGGCATTCAAAGCCAGAATGTTTGTCTGGAAAGAAATATCCTCAATCGTTTTGATAATACCCTTGATATCACCCGAAGCGGTGTTGATTTCATCCATGGCCTGTTGTAGACTGCACATCATTTGATTTCCGGATACAGCCTCTTTCTTTGCTTCAGCTGTCAGTTCATTTGCACGCGCCGCGTTGGCGGCGTTTTGTTTGGTCTGGTCAGCAATACTCATAATCGTTGCCGACAATTCCTCCACGGACCCAGCCTGCTCCGCCACATTTTGAGAAGCCGCTTGGTTGCCGTCAGATACTTGTCTGGCACCAGACGTCACCTGCTCGGCTGCCAGGTCGATATTGTTAAGAACGCTGTTTAATGTTTGAACAATGATGTTGATCGAATCCTTTAACTCAACAAAATCACCTTTATATTCGGATGTAATGCTTTCGCGCAGATTGCCTCTGGCAATTTCCGTGAGTACCCCCGTAATCTCCAAAATATATCCCTTTATGGTATTAACGCTTACAGAAAGGTCATCAGCGATATTCCTGAACAATTCATAAGAATCTCTTATGCTCTCATCCGGTAATTCCACCTCGATGTCGCAAGCCAGCTCGCCCCTGGAAAGCCGCTCAAGACTCATTAAGAGCTTTTGAACCTCGCTTTTTTGATATTCCATCTGTATCTTATCCAGTTCGCTGGCGCGCTGAACCTGCTCTATGAGTGCTTTGACTTCTGAATTGTTTCGTTTGACATTTTCAATGATATTGCTGCCCCATTTCGCCAGAAAAAACATGGCGATAATCGCCGCATTCAGCATAAAGAATATGGAAATGAAAAAGGCGATACCGGAATCTTCACCGATGAAATTTTGGGGAACCAACACATAAGTCGCAATATATAAGAGATTGATAATTCCTCCGTAGGTAAGCAGCAGCTTAGTATTGAAATACAATGCGATGACGACAACTGTTAACAACAGCATATAGTGCCTATCGACTGAGAACGGACTCGTATATATATTAAAACAAATAGCCAATGCGGGAATTGCACCAAATAATAAAGATTTGACAAAGCGTTTGAATTTCAAAAAGTAGATACCGACCATTAATAGCGCCACCGGGATGGCTTCAACCAATACATCTGATACGCTTTCATTTCTGAAAACAGTCTGTACAGTCGTAATGATAATGAGGGCCAGTACAATGAAAAGATTCACAAGATCAGCTTTTTTTAAATCGTAGTTAAAGGAATTTTGCTCTGCAACGTTTTCTTCTATCATTATGAAATCCTCTTTATTTTTTATATCGGCATTTAATTGGACTTATTTAACTACTTTTTCACAAATGAAAATAATACGGTCACACTTTAACGCTTTTATAATTATGCCTGCATAGTTTTTAATACCATGTTCCTTTCAAAACACTTTTGAATGGTGTAAAATGGTTGCAGTATACAGATGGAGTAAAGAAATGATTATAGATTTTCACACACACTGCTTTGTTGATGCGCTTGCGCCCTCGGCGATAGATAGGCTCGAAAAAAACGCCAAAATCACGGCTGTTCACGACGGCACGCTTGACGGCTTGAAAGCGCACATGGCTGCTTGCGGCGTGGATCAGTGCGTGGTGCTGCCCGTGGCGACAAAGCCATCTCAGGTGAGCCCCATCAACAAGTGGGCGCTTGAGAATTCAGATGATAACGCCGTATTTTTCGGCGCGCTGCATCCGGACGACTCCGATTTTTTCACCGCAGCAGGAAAACTGGCAGCGGATGGCTTTGAAGGCGTGAAGCTGCATCCGGATTACCAGCACTTTTTTGCAGACGAGCCGCGCATGATGCCGCTCTATGAGGCACTTCGGGATCTGGGGCTCACTGTGGTGCTGCACGCGGGCGTGGATATCGGCTTTCCGGCACCCGTGCACTGCACGCCGCTCATGCTGAGGCGCGTGATTGAGAATGTGCCGGGACTAAAGCTCGTGGCGGCACACATGGGTAGCCATGCGCTCTGGCGCGATGTGGAGGACACATTGCTGGGCTTGCCGCTTTATATCGATACGGCTTACTCATACTACGCGCTGCAAAACGGGGGCATGTCGCGTATGATAAAAAAACACGGCGCGCAGAACGTT
>JAEWQS010000050.1 GCA_023399095.1 Bacillota bacterium | reverse complement strand
ATCGTGCTCACAACGGATGGTGTCCAATTAAGAGAAATAGACAATGGGGAAATGGTCAGAATAAAAAGATCGAGACATATAGCGCGTTTCATACGTTTTCATGAGAACTATTTTTATCCATTGCTTCGTTCAAAGTTCTTAAGCTGGGACAGATAATGAAAAAGGGGTGGTAGGGATGAAACAGGGAAGACAAAGCATGATACTTGAGCTCATTGACAGCCACAATGTTGAGACGCAGGATGAGCTGTCGACACTGCTTAAAGAAAAAGGCTTTGAGGTGACTCAGGCGACAATATCTCGCGACATCAAGGAATTAAAGCTCATCAAAGTCCAGTCGGAAAACGGCGCATACAAATATGCGGCGTCCGGCAGGGAGATGCTTGGCAAGCTGGATATTTTCAAGCGTGTTTTCCGAGACACTGTGCTTTCCGTGGAAACTGCCGCTTCGCTGGTGGTGGTGCGCACCATGACGGGCAGTGCCAATGCGGCCGCCGAGGCGATCGATGAGCTGGATGTCCCTGAAGTGGCAGGAACGCTTGCGGGGGACAATACGATTTTTGTGGCGGTTCGCAAAGAGGGCATGCAGAATAGAGTTGTTGAAATACTCAGCGGTATGCTCAGCGCGAAAAGATAAAAATCGTCGGGGTATGTGGGGTCGTCATGCTGAATAAACTGATCATCAGAAATATTGCGCTCATAGAAGAACTTGAGGTGGAGCTGGCTGCCGGCATGAATGTGCTGTCCGGCGAAACGGGTGCCGGTAAATCCATCATTATCGATTCTGTCAATCTTGTCTTGGGCGAGAGGGCCGACAGAGAGCTGATACGTACGGGAGCGCCGAAAGCTGTGGTTGAAGCCTGGTTTGGCGATGTAAACGACGGCGTGGCCGATATTCTTGCCGCGCAGGAAATCGAAGTGTGGCCGGAGCTTGTGATAAGCCGGGAACTAAGCGCCACGGGCAAAAATGTGTGCCGTGTAAACGGAACGCTGATTACACTTACCGTCCTTAAAGAATTAAGCGATCGTCTTGTGGATATACACGGACAGCATGAGCATCAGTCTTTGCTGAACGAGAAAAATCATATTACCATGCTGGACAGTTTTGATTCTCGTATTGATGAACAAAAGGCACAGGTGGCAAAAGCCTATTCAGAATATTCCGATGTCGTGAAGCGGCAGCGCTCGTTGTTTGGCAGCGACGGAGACCGTGAACGCCGTATCGATATACTAAAATTCCAGATCAATGAAATCAAATTGGCCAATATCGTAGAGGATGAGGAAGAAGAGCTCAGTGCGCAAAAGGTGCGACTCAATTCTGCGGAAAGAATCATGGATGCGCTGAGTGCCGCTTATTCAGAGCTTTATGAAGGAGAGTCGTTTAACACGCTTGCGGCGCTAAAGAATGTGAGCCGTAGGCTGCAAGGCATCGCCGATGTGGACGAAAGGTATGAACAAATGGCAGCGCGCGTGGACGAAGCGTATTACACGCTCGAAGAGGTGTCGTCCGCCGTTCGCGGCGACATGGGCGACGAGCTTTTTGATGCCAATACGCTTGAACAGGTGGAGGAAAGGCTTGCGCTTATCGCATCGCTTAAACGCAAATACGCAGACCCCACGGTTACCGGCGAATTTTTAACCAAAGCCGAGCAAGAGTTATACGATCTTGAAGACAGTGCCGCGCTGCTTGAACAGCTTGCTGCGAAAGCGGACACGCTTAAAAAGGAGCTGTATCAAAAATCTGTTGCGCTGTCTGAGCTGAGGCGACAAGCCGCACTTGTCTTTGAACAGCGGGTAACGGAGCAGCTTGCCGACCTTGGCATGACGTCTGCCGTTTTTTCATTGAATTTTGAAGACCTTGCTGATATCAAAAATTGTTCGTTTTCCAAAAACGGAATGGATACAGTGGAGTTTTTTATGTCGACCAACCGCGGCGAGCCTCAAAAACCGCTAAGAAAAATCGCGTCAGGCGGCGAAGTGTCGCGCATTATGCTTGCGCTAAAAAACATCGTGGCTGACGCAGGCGGCATACCCACAATGATATTCGATGAAATCGATACGGGCATCAGCGGGCATATCGCGCAGGTGGTGGCTGAAAAGCTGCAAAGCATTTCGCGAGGCCGACAGGTGGTTTGCGTCACGCATCTGCCGCAAATTGCCAGCATGGCGGACAAACACTTTCTTGTGACAAAAAAAAGCGACGCGCAAACGACGCGCACCTTTCTGTTGCCTCTGGATGAAGAGAACCGCATAGAAGAAATCGCGCGTCTGGCGGGCGGCGATACCGAGGTTTCCAAGGCGCATGCATTGGAAATGATAAAAAAAGCCGACATTTTTAAAAACGTTAATTAAAACAAAACCTTGAGATTATTTCAAAGTATAAATTGATAAGCCTCAAACGACAATAATAACAACAAGTCGTGAAGAGGTGTTTTTTTGAAAAAGATTATCAGGGTCTTTGGTATACTGTTTGTTGCTGTATTATGTGCGGTCTATTTCCTGCCCGCCATGCAAAGCTATTCAAATATACCGAGTGAAATTTATATACAAAGAGGATCACAAAAGGCGATCGATTTAGGGTTACCTGTGAAAGCCGATGTGGAATCCACAGGTGTGATCAGTCTTTCGGGCGAAACCTTGGCAGAAGCGACGGGCATGCAAAGCCCGCTTGTGATAGAGTCGGTCGAAAACGGTGACGCGACAATTGAGCTGTCTTTGTTCGGATTGCCGGTCAAACAGGTAAAGGTCAGTGTCAGCGACGAAGTGATGGTCATACCGGGAGGTCAGAGCATCGGCGTAACGCTGTACACGAAAGGTGCGCTCGTCGTCGGTATCACGGGTATCGAGATGGAAAACGGCACCACTTCCAATCCCGCGCGGGAAGCGGGTATGCTTCCGGGTGATGTCATTGTCAGCATAAATAGCACGGTGGTGGAGAACGCTGATCATGTCAGCAAAATCGTGGACGAATCGGAAGGCACTCTCGATGTTGTGGTAGACAGAGAAGGACGAACTCTGAATCTCAATGTCACACCTGTTGTGGATTATAAAGATAGCAAAATGCGTCTCGGTGTGTGGGTGAGAGACAGCACGGCCGGTGTCGGTACATTGACGTTTATTGATCCGGATGACAAATGGTTTGGCGGCCTTGGACACGCCATCTGCGATCTGGACACCGGCAGCGTATTAAGCGTTAAGGAAGGCGAAATATATTATTCGGAAGTCATACAGATCAATAAGGGAGAAAACGGTGTGCCGGGAGAAATCAAAGGCTACTTCTCCAGCGCATCCGGCAACATGGGACTGATTCTTAAAAACACGGATTACGGTATATATGGGACGCTGTATGACAGCGTGAATCTGGAGGCGTTCTCCAAGCCAATACCTGTTGCGCGGCCTGATGAAGTGGTGCTGGGGCGTGCAACAATTCTTTCGACCATAGATCATGAGGGCGTCAAGGAATTTGATTGCGAGATCATCAAAGTTAATGTCCAAAATGCTCCTGAACAAAAGAGCCTTGTGGTTCGCATCACCGACGAAGAACTGCTGCAAAAAACAGGCGGCATTGTTCAAGGTATGAGCGGAAGCCCAATCATACAAAACAGGAAACTCGTGGGTGCCGTGACACATGTTTTTGTGAACAATCCCACCAAGGGATATGGACTATTTGCGGACTGGATGCTTCAACAGATAGACTAAACATGTCGAATTTTGTAGTATTTTAGGGTTTTTTAAGTTTATTGCTTATATGAGAAGGGTTTTTAGTTTTTACGTTGAATCTCTTAATGCTATTATTTAAATTCATTTTTCGAACACATTAATAGAAAAGGCAGGCACGAAACAGTTGAATGAGTATACAGAGCAAAGCAAGTATCGGGTTATTCTAGCTGACAGCAATCGGGATTACCTGAGGTTGGTTTCGTCTTTCCTTATGGAAACGGACAAGTTCGAGATTATCGATTATGCATTTGATGGCACACAAGCGTATGAACTGACGAAAAAACATTTGCCTGATCTTTTGGTTGTCGATCTTATCATGCCCATACTTGATGGTTTCGCAGTGCTTGAAGAACTCGGAAGAGATGGGTACAGGGCGGAAACCAAGGTGGTTATGACGTCGGCTGTTAATCTCGATTTTGTACTGAGAAAAGCTGAAAGCTACAATGTCGATTACGTTTTTTTAAAGCCGTTCGACAAAGACGTGTTCAAAAGACGCGTTCTCGAATTGATGGCTTATGAAAGCACTGGCACGCGTGTTTTTGGAAGCAGAGATGAACTCGACCCGAGCCAGATTGTGACCGATCATATCAAAAAGGTGGGCATTACCGCCAATATCAAGGGTTATCATTATCTTCGTGACGCCATATTGATGGTGCACGATGATTTTGATCTGATGAGCCATCTCACCACTGGACTCTATACAACCGTTGCCAAGAAACACAATTCCACGCCGCAAAGGGTAGAAAGAGCGATGCGCCATGCCATTGAAACAGCATGGAACCGCGGCAATATTGAAGTGCTTGAGGGCTTTTTTGGCTACACAATACTTGATACAAAAGGAAAGCCCACCAACGGAGAATTTATCGCGATGCTCGCCGACAAGCTTAACACTGAGCTCAAATACGTCGATTAGCATACGGGACGCCGCTGCCGCATATTAATCATTACGGGGTCCCCAAAAAGCGGAGCTTTTTGGGGTGTGATTACAGATGATATGTGGAGGCGGTGAACTTGCTGGAGAATACAAAAAGACGCATTTTTACCGATGTGCTGGACAACAAAGGACAGTATCTGTTAATCGTTTTTTTTCTTGTTGTGGGAATTACGGCGGGAACGTTCACTGTGAGCAATCTGCAGATGGGCACCAAAGAAGCGCTGGAAAGCTACCGAGACTCGCTTTTCATATCCGTCAAATCCACTGATCCAAATTTTTGGGGCATTTTTTTTCATTCGCTGCTTAATCATACGCTGATTTTTGGTGTTATCACGGTCTTTTCGCTGATGATGCTCGGCATTCCTGTGATTGCTGCCGCGCTCATATTTAAAGGCTTTTGTGTGGGCTTTACCGTCGGCGTGCTCGCACTGGATATGAACATAGGCGGATTTTTAGCCATTGTGGTTTGTACGTTCTTACCCAACCTTGTTCTTATCCCATGCATATGCAAGGCGGGGGTGCTCGGCTTTAATAATGCGATTCAGATATTTAAAACGCGCCATATCCCAAAAACACCGCAGGATAAGCTGATTTCTTCCAGACCTTATTTATTCAAGATGCTGGCTGTCTATGTGGTGGGTCTTGTCGGCGTTCTCATCGAATCGCTGCTCACGCCTGCGTTGATGAAGCTAATATAAGAATGATGACCATATTGGGTGTCGCTATTGAATAGACATTGCCGTTGCATCAAAAAATAGAATGCGCTATAGTTAAGAAAATTGATTGGTACAAGCTGTACTGCCGCTCATGGGAATTCGGCATTAACAGAACATGTGCTTATGAAGAGGTGCGAATATGAATAAGGAACAGATAAAGACGAATAAGGCTCCGGTGGCCATCGGCCCATATTCGCAGGCCATTAAGGCGGGTGCTTTCATCTATACATCGGGGCAGATTGCCATAGATCCGTTGACGGGAGAGATTGTAACGGACGGTATTGAGGTGCAGACGGTTCGTGTTATGGAAAATTTGAAAGCGGTTTTAGATGCTGCGGGCGTCGGGCTGAAGGATGTTGTGAAGACAACGGTGTTTATTAAGGACATGAATGACTTTGCGAAAACAAATGAAGTGTACGCGCAGTATTTTGAAGCGCCATATCCCGCGCGGTCGTGTGTTGAGGTGGCGCGTTTGCCCAAGGATGTGCTGGTGGAAATAGAAGCGGTGGCGGTCTGCCCATGACAAAGCTCGGCGCGTTTTCACGGACGGAGCTGCTGCTCGGCCCAGTGGCGATGGACAAGTTAAAGAACGCAAAGGTGGCTGTTTTTGGCGTTGGCGGCGTGGGCTCGTTTACGGTAGAGGCGCTTGCACGCAGCGGAGTGGGCGGTATTGCCTTGTTCGACGATGATAAGGTTTGCCTGACGAATATCAATCGCCAGCTGATCGCCACGCATGATACGGTGGGGCGCAGCAAGGTGGAGGTCGCAAAAGAACGCATACTTTCTATCAATCCACAATGCGATGTTGAGACACACGCGTGCTTTTATACGGTGCACAACGCCGACGAATATGATTTGTCGCAGTATTCGTATATCGTGGACGCCATTGACACGGTATCCTCCAAGCTCACGTTGATTGAGCGAGCGAGGGCTGCGGGTGTCCCCGTCATCAGTTGCATGGGAGCGGGAAACAAGCTGGATCCCACGCGCTTTGAAGTGGCGGATATCTATAAAACGTCGGTATGCCCGCTTGCTAAGGTGATGCGCCGGGAGCTTCGGACGCGCGGCATCGAATCGCTCAAGGTCGTTTATTCGAGAGAAGAGGCAATCAAACCGCTTGAGGACGCGGCATTGAGCTGCAAAACCAGCTGTGTCTGTCCACCCCGCACCCAGAGAAAATGCACAGTCAGGCGTCAGGTGCCCGGCAGCGTGTCCTTTGTGCCGTCCGTAGCGGGGCTCATATTAGCGGGCGAAGTCATCAAAGACTTAACAAGTGCGACTGAGAATCAAGATTCCTGAATGATGACGGATGCGTGCTCGCTGAACGGATTTTTGCGTAGGGCGAGCGACCAAAGATACGGATAGCGCAACTTGAGGTGTTTCATATAGAACACCCACTCGTAGGTAAGCAGATTGTAAATGCGAACAATATCGCCTTTCAGATGGCCGATATCCGTCTTGGGTAGTGCCTGAATGTCCTGTCTGTTGGACAGCTCATCCAAAAGGTGATAGAGAGCCCAAAGCATATCTGTAAACGTATCATGCTCCAGTAGGTTGGGATTTGCAAACATTTTCACGATTTCTTCTTTTGAGGGAAGTGAGCTTTTTAGGCTATCCAGATTCTGCGTGTTGATATTGACGTGTACTGGACAGCTCTTCACGGCAAGCGCCGCATTGTCAAATTCTTTATCGTTCCAAGAAGGCTTCATGTCAACAAGTTTCTTAACTTGTTCAAGGTCAGCAATCACCGAATTCAACATTTTCAGTGCATCGGAACCTGTTTCGCTAAAGAACGAGCTGATGACGATATTGATCTGTTCAAGCCGCTCCCGTTTTTTCCGCGTACTGAGTACCCTGTCGAGCAGAAAACCAGTAGTATATGAAGCGGCGGTAACATCATGTCCTGAAAGAACAGAAACCCCGATTCCTCAACATTATGAAATAAAACCAGTTGGAGTATAAAGAACACGGCAGACAGGACAATCAATAAAAGGATGATTGCGTAGTTAATGCGTATGCGTTTCATATTGCCTCCATATGTTATAACGTCATCATATTATATAAGAAGAATAAATAATAAGACAAGCATTAAGTGTATGAATGGAGAACCTAGGGAATAATAAGCAAGATTGGTTTTGGTATTGGTAAAATAACTCAGTCACTCTCTACAGAAAAATTTAATAAATAACGTAAAAGCGATAATAAAAAGCGTTGACAACAGTAAGCAGGTTTGATAGTATATTTGAGCGCTCGCTAAACAGTGAAGGGCAAAACGGACGAAGACTGAGGCGGCATAGCTGCCAGAAAGTACAAGATC
>JAEWQS010000119.1 GCA_023399095.1 Bacillota bacterium | reverse complement strand
GTGTTATCGCCCGAAACACCCGCTTTGGCACTCTTAAAGCACCCACAAAAGAAGGTATGAATCGCGAGATACAGGAGAGCGTGAATTGTGTTTACGACGTATCGCTGTGTCACGGCACACAAACCATCTATTCTGGCCAATTTGATAACGGGGGGCTGGAAATGCTCGCCCCAAATTTGCTGCTCAAAAATAAGGCGCGAGAATTTGTATGCATTGTTAATGATCGTAAAATTATTTCTCCTTGGCAATCATACAAGCCTTGTGCTATAATCGTTTGGCGTAGAAGGGCAAACAACGCGTGTGCTCGTAGCTCAGCTGGATAGAGCGTTGGACTCCGACTCCAAAGGTCAGAGGTTCGAATCCTCCCGGGCACGCCAGCAGGCAGGGCCTGCCGACAATATCGCGAATCATCTGTGGTGGTTTGCGATATTTTTATACTCACGCTTAGTCTGTATTTTTTTAACAGTAAAGAAATCATAATAATCCGATTCATTCCTCATCGGGGAAGGGCTCGATTTTTTGTTTCTTAAGATAGAGCCTTTTGCATAGATACTGGAGTTTTCAAAAACCCATAACAGCATATGGTATAGTGACAAATTTGTAAGAAAGCAAGGTGAATTTGTAAGCCGAATCGATGGTATGAAGGACTTTAGTGAATTAGAATATTTCCAAAGATTTATGAAAGGAGATGTTCGATTGACAAATCAAAAAACTTTTAAATTTATCTGCATCGGGAAAAGGCTGCTTAGAATTTTGCTTGGTCTCTTATGTACAATCATTCTTCTTGTTGCGGTGCTTGCAGGCATACAGTGTATTGCGACAAGCTGTGAGAAAGAACAGAACCCCGCGCTTGGTGAGATGGTAGATGTCAACGGGACGAAGATGCATGTATATACTGAGGGTCAAGGTGAGACAACTTACGTTATACTGAGTGGCGGCGGTATTGGCGCACCTGTTTTGGAGTATAAACCCTTATGGACGCGCTTTGCGGAACATGGCCGTATTGCGGTTGTGGAATATATGGGATACGGATGGAGTGAAGATACCGATGCGCCCAGAACATCGAAAAATATTGTCGAAGAAATCAGGGCTGCTCTAAAGGGAGCCGATATCAATCCTCCCTATGTGTTGGTGGCGCACTCAATCGGGGGTATCTATGCGATGGCTTATGCACAATTGCACGAAGATGAGCTTGATGCCATCATAGCACTGGATACAACGCTGCCGAGAGGAATAATAAAGGCCCAAGAAGACGGGCAAACAGCGCAGGATTCGTTACCACAATTCGGTACAATCTCATTGCTCAGAAAAGCTGGTATTCTTCGCGCTATGCTTTGGTTAAACCCATTAATGGTAAGCGGTGCGCCGCAGGGCGTTTATAACGAGGAGGAGGTGCGCAAAATTGCCATGGTAACCGGCTGGGATTATCCAAGCCATACATTGATCAATGAAATGAAAACGCTGGAACGTAATATGTCCGATTTGACAGATTTCGAGTTTCCCAAAACACTGCCGGTGCTTATGATACAAGCCAGTCCACCCGGAGAAGAATCTGAAACACATGAATGGTTCTTATCGGAACGTAAGCGTTTGACCGAAAATCTTGATCACGGAAAAGTGGTGGAATTGCCCGCGGGACATAGCAGTATCTATTGGTGTTTATCTGATGATATCGTGAGAGAAACGCGCGAATTCCTAAAACAAGCAGTAATAAATTAAGTATCAATACGCAGCTGATCACACCGATATGAAGAAACATGTACGTTGCGATTTGTGAAACGGAGTGAAACGACACATCTTGTTGAAGACATGACGACGGCTCGCGGGGATTGAACCCGTGAGCTTTTTGTTATACTATGGCAGTTGGAGAATTAAACCAGAGAATGATCTGGCGAGGAGGAGTTAATGAAAAGCCTATACCAGTCCGACATCCAAACGATTCTCTCTAAGCGTTACGACAACGGTGCTGATTATTGGACAACACCGGACAAACGGCTGATGAAAGGAAGCCCTTTCACAACACTTGACTGCGCGTATATGCTTTTAGAATTGGGCATGGATCGCTCTGATCCCATATTGCAGGAGACTGCTAATCTCATTCTGAGCACATGGCGGGATGACGGAAGGTTTAAAGTGTCGCCGAAGGGTGCAATATACCCATGCCACACCATCAATGTCTTAAGAACGCTTTGTCATTTGGGATATGCTCAAGACCCAAGACTTCAAAAAACGTTTGAGCATCTTTTTGATATTCAGCACAGTGACGGCGGCTGGCGGTGCAATAAATTCAGCTTTGGCAGAGGCCCGGAAACGGAGTTTTCCAATCCGGAGCCAACTCTGACGGCATTGGACGCATTCAGATTTTCAGCTTTGATTAACAAATATGAATCTCTCGACAGAGCAGTAGAGTTTCTTCTTGCTCATTGGATAACGCGGCAGCCTCTTGGTCCTTGTCAATATGGGATCGGTTCACTGTTTATGCAGATCGCTTACCCTTTTTCCACCTACAATCTTTTCTTCTATGTCTATGTGCTTTCTTTTTATGACAAGGCAAAGAAGGATGAGCGTTTTTTGGAGGCGTTTGAGGTTTTGGAATCCAAGCTTGAGAACGGCAAGGTGATTGTGGAGCGCCCCAATTCGAAGCTGGCTACATTCACTTTTTGCAAAAAGGGGGAGCAGAGCGATCTGGCAACAGAGCGCTATCATGAGATATTAAGTAATCTGAGAAAGAACCCAATATTATGAGGAGGCAGTTATGACGATTGAGCTGCAAAAATATCACGGTTTAGGCAACGATTATTTGGTGCTTGATTCGCAGAAGAACGCACTTGATTTTAATGAATCAATGATTAAGCTCATTTGTGACAGAAACTTTGGTGTCGGCTCAGATGGAATTTTATATGGGCCGATTGTTGATAACGGAAAAATCTCGGTCAAGATATATAATCCTGACGGAAGTGAAGCTGAAAAAAGCGGGAATGGCGTGCGGATATTCTCAAAATATCTAAAAGATGCCGGATACATAACCGATAGTAGCTTGGTTCTTACAACTCTCGGCGGAGACGTCAGCGTTGAATATTTGAGTGACAGCGGTGATGTTTCAAAGGTGCTTATGGGCAAAACGACATATGAAAGTCATAGAATACCAGTCAAAGGCGAAGAAAGAGAAGTCATCAACGAAACAATGACATTTAACAATCAAAGCTATCAGGTGACGTGTCTGTCCATAGGAAATCCACACTGCGTCATTCCTATGGACGTTATCAGCAAAGAAATAGCCTGTGAGTTGGGGCCATATGTAGAGATCTCAGACAATTTTCCATGCAGAATAAACATGCAGCTGCTCAAGGTTCTGGATAAGCAAAACATACAAATCGAAATCTTTGAAAGAGGTGCAGGCTATACGCTGGCGTCTGGAAGCAGCAGCTGTGCGGCCGCGAGTGCCGCTTACAAGCTGGGGCTGGTGGATAATCTCGTTACCGTTCATATGCCCGGCGGCAAGCTGAAGATAGAGATTTGTGCCGATGAGTCCGTCTATATGACAGGTCGGGTCAATCGCGTCGGCACGGTTATGTTAGCGCAGGAATTTACTGACGAACTGCTACGTCTGAGTAAATAAACGCTGGAGGGCTGGGGATACGCAGCCAATCGAGATGTAGTAATAAAATATAGGTACAAATATAATTATTGACAAATGGATTGCGAAGATATATATAATAGAATTATAAATCTGTGCATAGGAGTTAATTATGTATTGTCAAATAAAAGAAGTAATAGAATTAATAAATGAACTAAAGGAAACCATAAGCGTAGTATCTTGGAATAAAGCATACTCTTATCGGATAGACAAATTCTTTTATGAATATATGGCACATGAAAAAAACAAAAATAGGAGACTAATGGCTATAACTGAAAATGAAGTTAATGATTTTATTTCAACATTACCATATAAACATAATGAAAAGGTTAATTATTATAGAGCGCTAAAGAAATTCTTTGATTTCTCTGCAAGAAAAGGATTAACACAGCCGTTTTATGTTAAAGTAGATAATATAAAACAAGAAAAGACGATAATAAAATATATTAATGAAAATGATCTTTCTAAAATAATCAACTTTATTAATAGTGATGCGAAAATAGAACATAGATTAATGCTAGCGCTATTCCTATACACTGGATTGAGTAGAAAATTCATTATAAATTTAACTTATGATCAAATAAGCGAAGATTTAACATATTTTAAATTTAATTCAGGTGAAATTTTGATTCCAATAAAACCAGAATTGACGAACTTGTTATTCGAATATAAAAAACATAGTAGAAAGTTATCATCACGGAATATATTTGAAATAAATGAAAGTACGCTAAGCAAAGAAGTAAATTACATCAGTAAAAATGCTTGTGGGCATAGCTATAATCCAACTGAATATAGCAATACTTTTATAATTAAAGCATTAGGAAATGACAAATGGGCGAATATTTATATAGTGAGTAGATTAACTATGGAGTCTATTACTACAATTGAGAAACACATATCTGACTCCCCAGAATGGCTCATTGACGAGCAAAGAAAAATCCTAAATAGATGGAAATGACCAGAAATGATTAAATACGGTATTAATGCATTTCTAATCTCGTTAAAAAAGAAATATTTAATCAAGAGCGGCTGGCTGATTGCCATCTCGCTTCTTTTCATTCTGCTTGGCGCGTGTGGAATAGGAAACGATAACGCAACGCCCACACAAACGCAAACCGTACCCTCTGTGACGGTGACGCCGACGGCGAAGCCTGTCACCACCACCCCGCCCAAACTGACGCCCGAACCCGAAAAAATACCGTCGCCAACGCCTGAACCCACACCCACAATGAGCTTTGTGGGGCAGGCTGTCTGCACGGCCAATGAGTTTGTGAATATTCGCGTAAGCGCCGATGCAGACAGCGCCATTCTGGGCATGCTGCCCGCAGGGGAGACGGCGGATATCATCGCTTACGAGGATGACTGGGTCAACGTGTCGTACGATGGCGTAACAGGCTATGTGAGCCGCGATTTTCTGTTAGGCAGGCACACGCCGGATATCGATGTGCCGATGGGAGACTGGGCAGCTGTGCTTGTGAACCCAGATCATCTGCTGCCTGACGGTTATGAGGTGGAGCTGGCTGATTTTGAGGGCGGGCAGGTGGATGCGCGTATACGCGATATCTGCGAAGCCATGTTTACCGACGCGAAAGCAGACGGGGTTGATTTTAAGCTTGTGGACGCGTACCGCAGCTATGAGACTCAGAATAAGCTGTATCAAAAGAAGGTTAATAGCTACATCGCCAAGGGCTACAGCCGTGAGGATGCCGAAGTTAAAGCCGCGACCATCACAGCGCGCCCCAATACGAGCGAGCATCAAACGGGGCTCGCGCTCGATATTGTGACGCCGTCTTATACAAAACGAGACAAAGGCTTTGCCAAAACAGACGCTTTCAAATGGCTGGATGCCAACGCGCAGGACTATGGTTTTACTCTGCGATACAAGCAGGATAAGCAAGAATACACAAAGGTAATCTATGAGCCGTGGCACTGGCGGTTCGTCGGTGTTGAGGCTGCAAAGGCAATGAAACAAAGCGGCGAGTGCCTTGAAGAATATATGAGCATGCTGTAAAAATATCGGCAAACATAGCCAAGCTGCGGGAAATTTGTTATATTAATGACATTATTTTTGATTAGAGGTGAAAACACAATGGCAACTGAAAGAACGTATATCATGCTGAAACCCGACTGTATTAAAAGAGGCCTCATCGGCGATGTGATTACGCGCATCGAAAGGAAGGGCTACAAGATTCTTGATGCAAAGATGATGAAGCTTGACGAAGCGATACTGCGAGAGCATTACCCGCATCTTACTGACAAGCCGTTCTTCTCGCACACTTTGTCCTATATGACGTCCGGCCCTGTACTTGGTATGATCGTTGAAGGTGAAAATGCTGTGCTCGGTATGCGTACGCTCATGGGCCCAACCAAGTTTGGGGAAGCCACCGCCGGCACAATCCGCGGTGATTTCGCGACAAGCACGGGAGAGAATATCATCCACGGCTCTGACTCAATCGAGAACGCAGAGTTCGAGATTAAGAGATTCTTCAAATAAAGTGTCGGTCTGGTCTTAAGGAAAGTCGGAATCTAGCTGTTGCTTCATGCGGCAGCTTTTTCTTTTGGGAAATATCATAGTTGACGGATGACAAAACGTCTGATTCTTGCATCCAACCCTTTCCATACTGTATAATGAAAAAAACGATCGGAGGTCATCTATTGAGCGAAAACTTCATCATGCTAAACGCTGAAAATCTATCTGATGAACATGTATGCTGTGCCATCGCAGACAAAAAACATCAGGCGGGTGTCGCGGCGAAAAAAGCGTGGTTGGCTGAAAGGCTCAAGGAAGGCCATGTGTTCAGAAAGCTAGATCAAAAGGGCAAGGTTTTTATTGAATACGCACCGCTGGAAACCGCATGGGTGCCCGTTATCGGTGACAACTATATGTATATATATTGTCTTTGGGTGTCCGGCAGCTTTAAGGGCAAGGGCTACGGAAGACAGCTGCTTGAATATTGTATAGACGACGCGAAGAAGCAGAATAAGTCCGGCGTGTGCGTGATCAGCGCCAAAAAGAAAAAGCCGTTTTTGTCAGATAAGAAGTTCATGCAAAAGTACGGCTTTGAAACGGTGGATACTGTTGATGAGTACGAGCTGCTGGCGCTGTCCTTCGACGGGACAAAGCCGCAGTTCACGCCAAATGTTAAAAATCAAAGAATCAACAGCGACAAGCTTACCATCTATTACGGCATGCAGTGCCCGTATATCCCGAACTGCATCGAGCAGATTCAAAGCTATTGCAGCGAGAATGCCATCGCGCTCGAGCTAATTAAGGTGGATACCTTGGAAAAAGCAAAAAATGTGCCGTGTGTATTCAATAACTGGGCAGTATTTTATAATGGACGCTTTGAAACGGTGCATCTGCTTAACGAGGGATATTTAAAGAAAATGCTTAACGCATAGTCTTAGAATTCTCCGCTATTGAAACGATACAACAAAGTGAGGATGCAATATTGTCTGTGATAAATACGAAACGGCTCGTGCTGCGTGAAATCAACGAGCAAGATGTCGACGATATCTTTGAATATGCATGTTCGCCCCATGTGGGGTCGAACGCGGGTTGGAAACCGCATGAGAGCAAAGAAGAAACGTTGGAGGTCATGAAGGCGATCTTTTTGGGTCAGGACGGCATCTGGGGAATTGTCGAAAACAGAAAGCTCATTGGCTCCGTCGGCCTCATTAAAGATCCCAAACGCGAGAACGGAAAGGTAAGAATGCTGGGTTATGCGCTGGGTGATAAGCATTGGGGTAAGGGCTTAATGACAGAAGCGGTAAAAGCCGTGCTGCGCTACGGTTTTGAACAGCTTAAGCTGGATTTGATTTCAGCTTATTGCTATCCGTTCAACGAGCGCTCCAAGAATGTGCTGAAAAAATGCGGCTTTTGTTACGAGGGCACGCTTAAGCTTGCGGAGAAGATATACAACGGCAGCGTTTACGACAACGAATGCTACGCGCTCACAGCGCGGGATTTTGCGGCTCACAGAGAGGAACACTGATGGGTAAGCCACTATCGGAAATGACCAACGAAGAGCTTTGGCAGCTGTTCCCGATCAAGCTGGAAGATCATAATCCTGCTTGGAAGCAGTGGTATGAGCAAGAGGTAGAACAGCTTGTTTGCTTAATTGGAGAACAAAATCTAAAGAGGATCAGCCATATCGGCAGCACAGCCGTGGAGGGACTGATCGCCAAACCCACCGTCGATATTCTCGTAGAAATTTCTCAAGATTCTGACACAGACGCTTTGATTCCCACGCTAGAGCAAAACGGTTATATCTATTCTCCACAGCCCAAAAATCCACCGCCGCATATGATGTTCATGAAAGGCTACACGGAGCAGGGCTTTGCGGAGCGCGTTTTCCATATCCATGTGCGATATGCGGGTGATTGGGACGAGCTCTATTTTCGCGACTATTTGCGCACACACTCGGATATCGCCGCACAATACGGTGAACTGAAAGAAAGGCTGAAAGAAAAGTATGAGCATGACCGTGATACGTATACGGAGGAGAAGTCGGATTTCGTTTTGCGCGTGAGCAAGCTCGCGAGGAAAGAACTGGGTGGCTTATACGACCCAAACACCACTGAGCAAAAGGAAGCTATTTCTGTGGGCATCATTGGCGGCGCAGACGGCCCGACAGCGGTATTTATAGCTGAGAAAAAACGTGGTGAGGATAACCGGCGAGATATGTTGCTGGAGGCCTGCAAAGAAAAGGCTGTACCCGTCGAACGCCTTAAAACCGGAGATGAGCTAAAAGCCTATTTGATTAAGAGGTTTGGCGCGGAGGAAACGGTGCCGCGGCAGAAACAGCGCAAAGCCTTGAAGATCAGCGCTTTGATGAACCATTGCCCGGAATTATTGCAGCATCCTGCGATGCCTGATGAAAATGCACCCAAGGAGCAATGGCTTGAGTGGGCGAAACAGTCGCATATGGCGTACTTTGAAGCGGCGGATCGCTTGCCGGACGACACATGCGGCTTCCGATACGCATTTTTGCGCTTGCCGCGAAACGAAGCAACAAAGGTTTTTTACCGTGCGCGAAAAAAGGAATGCGAAGAAAACGTTTTGCGTCGCTTTTTCTCAAGCTTGAAAAGGCTGTTTGGCAAACAGGAAGAAGAGCCCGAGATGACAATCAATATCGAGCTGTCTGCCTGCCATATGTCGATCGGTAACGGCTGCGGGCGGCTTGTGAACGATCTGGTGTTGTGGCGCGGAATCACAAAGCTAGATATTGAACAAAGGACGCCGCATTTTATGGCCTATGCGGCGGCCATGAGAGACACAGAGAGACTTTAACAACGGCTATAGCTCATAGACCGAAAAATAAGCAAATCGCTCGTCGTGCAAAGGCATGGTTTTTGTCAATATGGATAAAATTAAATATATTATAAGGGTGTAAGCTGCAATATATCGGATGCGAACATCCTTTTTTGTTTTCAGACATTGACAATCACTAGTTCGCACAATACAATAATAAATAACAATAAACGATAAAAAACAATAAGGAGATATGACATGGGCGCATATGTGATCGGCATTGATATCGGCACACAAGGAACGAAGGCAGCTTTGTTCAACGAAGACATGGAGCTGCTTTATACAGCATTTGAGGAATCGCGGCTGATTTCGCCAAAGCCGGGAACGGTGTGGCAGGAGCCGGTAGAGATTTTCAGCTCGTGCGCCAATACGATAAAAGAACTGTTGGAAAAATCGGGTGTGTCCGGTTCGGATATCGCGGGCATCGGCCTCGATGGCCAGATGGCGGGTATAATGGGCATCGATGAATCGGGCGAGGCATCCACGTATTTTGATTCGTGGCTGGATATGCGCTGCGGGCGATATATGAACGAGATGCGAGAGCGCGCGGGTAAGCGAGTGATCGCGCTGTCAGGCGGCCCTGTGACCTACATTCATGGCCCCAAAATTCTCTGGTGGAAGAACGAGCAGCCCGAGGCTTACGCAAAAACGGCCAAGTTCGTGCTGCCGCAGGCGTATGTGGTGGGGAAGATGACGGGGCTGAAAGCCGATGAAGCCTATTTTGATTACACGCATCTGCATTTTTCCTGCTTTGCAGATACTGCAAACAAGTGCTGGTCTCAGGAGCTGTTGGATACTTTCGATGTTAGCGCGGACAAAATGCCGCGCATCATCTCTCCTTTTGATGTTGTCGGCAAAACCACAAAGGAGTTTGCGGCAATCAGTGGCTTGGCCGAGGGCGTACCGGTGGTGGCGGGTTGCGGAGATACGGCGGCAAGTACCTTTGGTTCGGGCATGTTCCGCCGCAACATGGTGCTGGACTGCGCGGGAACAGCGTCCGTATTATGCAGCGTGGTAGACAGCTATGTGCCGGATACCGAGTTTGAGACGCTCACAATGATGCGCAGCCCTATAGACGGTCTTTTTCTGCCGCTGGCTTACATCAACGGCGGCGGCATGTGCATGCGCTGGTTCCGCGACACGCTTTCGGGCAGCCCGGCCGCAAGCTATAAAGTGCTAGATGCAGAAGCGCTGAGCGTGCCGCAGGGTAGCGAGGGCATCACTTTCATACCGCATTTTTCAGGACGCGTGCTTCCGAACAACCCCTTCCTTAAAGGCAGCTTCTTGGGGCTGGACTTCAAGCATACACGCGGCCATATGTTCCGTTCTGTGATGGAAGCCGTGGCATATGAGTATACGTATTATCTTTCCGTATTAAGGAAACTATACCCAAATGATTCGTTTGATGATATGATTACGATTGGCGGAGGCGCCAATTCCTCACTGTTCAATCAGATTAAAGCCGATGTCATGGGCGTAAATGTGACCACGTTCGAAATGGGAGAAACAGCATTGCTGGGCAGCGCCGTGATTGCGGGCTGCGGTGTGGGGCTGCTGTCGGATTACAAAAAACCCATTGAGCGTGTGATGCGCAAAGGTGCAGGATTCCAGTCGGATAAAAAAGCTCATGAGCAGTATGCGCCGTGTGCGCAAACCTATCTTAAGGCGATGGATATACTCACGGAGTTTTATAAATAATAGCAGGGTAAAGGGGACAAAAACATGGCAAAACAGCCGGATGGTATGTTTGCGCAGGTTCGCAAGCAGGCCATAACAGAGATCGTCAATCAAAAAGGGAACGTGACAGTGGGGGAATTGTGCGAACGTTTTCAAGTCTCTCCCGCCACCATCCGCAACGACCTTAGGGAGCTTGAAGAAGTGGGATCGATAGAGCGCACCCATGGGGGTGCCATCAGCTGCCAAAAGGCCGTATACGAGCCCAACACGTACCAAAAAGAGGTGCAGCATGTGCTTGAGAAGGAGGCAATCGCAAAAAAAGCCGCTGAGTTCATCAAGCCCGGCGATGCCATCGCTCTGGATACCGGCACAACAACTTTCCAGCTTGCAAAGTATCTCGTGGGTATTGAGCGGCTCACTGTAGTCACCAACGATCTGCAGATTGCCGCGTGGCTGGAACGAAACACGGATGTCTCCATACTCATGGCGGGCGGTGCTGTTCGCCGTCATTTCCATTGCACTGTGGGGCTGACGGCCATGAATACCATTTCTAAGCTGCGCGTAGACAAGGTGTTTGCTGCGGCCAACGGTGTGAGCGTGGATTATGGCCTGAGCACACCCAGTATGGATATGGCGAATATCAAAACAGGCCTCGTGGAAGCTGCCGAAGAGGTCTTTCTGCTTTGTGACAGCAGTAAAATTAACCGCAATTCGCTTGTTGTTTTTGCGTCTTTATCTCAGGTTGATGTCATGATTACGGACAATGAGGCCAATCAGGACTTCGTTTTGGCCGCGTCAGAAGCAGGTGTGAAGGTTATTTGCGCAAATACCGAAAATAAATAACAATATATAATAACAAACGCTTGATATATAACAATAAACAATATATACTATAGACAGACATCAGGAGTGTTCATTACTGGACGAAACCCGCTCCGGAGCAAAAGGAGAAGACTATGCAACAACGTGACTTGGGTGTCTGTCTTATCGGCTGTGGCCGTGCCGGTATGATTCATGCCGGCAATTTTAATAACAAGGTTCCCGGCGCTAAAATGGTGGCGGTGGCCGATGTCGTTATTGAAGCGGCAAAGGGCGCGGCAGCGGAGCTTGGCATCACAGACTGGTATACGGATTACCGCGAAGCGCTTAAAAACCCCGCTGTGGATGCGGTGGTTGTCGTTTCGCCCACAGACCTGCACAAAAGCATTGTGATCGACTGCGCAAGCGCAGGCAAACATGTGTTTTGTGAAAAGCCCATGGCAATGAACAGCGCAGAATGTCAGGAAATGATTGATGCGTGTGATAGAAACAACGTGAAACTTCAAATCGGTTTTATGCGGCGTCATGACCAAAGCTTCAAGCAAGCCAAAAGGCTGCTGGAAGAGGGTGCCATAGGCGATCTCGTCATGATACGCTCCTGCACACGCGGCCCCAGCAAACCAAGGCCGTGGATGTACGATCTTAAAAAATCCAATGGAATTTTGGCAGAACTGAATAGCCATGATATCGACAGCATACGCTGGTTCGCGGAAAGCGAAATCGAATTTTTGTATGCCGTGGGCGGCAACTTCCGCAACAAAGAGGTGTCAGATGATTATCCGGATTACTATGACAGCGTTGTGATGAACGGCGTTTTCAAAAACGGTACACAGTTCAGCATCGACGGCGCTGCGTATGTGCAGTACGGTTACGACGCACAATTGGAGCTTGTGGGCACCAAGGGTGTGCTGCATGTGGGGCGCAAGGATGACAGCTTCATCAAATGCACCACGATCGAGCACGGCACATCCACGCCTTTTGTGAAAAGCTGGATGACGTTGTTTATCGACGCATATCTCGCTGAAGATATCTCCTTTGTTCAGAGCATCAAAGATGATACACCGACCGCAGTGACCGGCCATGACGGCATGATGGCAGTACGCATCGTGGAAGCGGGCAACGAATCCATCGCAACTGACAGCATCGTACGCTTGTAAAGGAGACTGACTATGAAAAGCTTAAAATTATACGGACCCAATGATATTCGTCTTGTGGAGACGGATGTTCCTAAGATACGCCCCGATGAGCTGTTGCTCAAAACAGATGCCGCCGCGGTTTGCGGCACAGATATCCGCATGTGGGGCAACGGCCATGCCGGTGTGGATGAAGATCATCCGCTCACGCTGGGACATGAGTTCGCGGGTACCATCGTGGAGGTGGGCAGCGAGGTCTCGTTCTATAAGCGAGGTATGCAGGTGGCCATGCAGCCCAATATCGGCTGCGGCATTTGTGACCGCTGTGTGGACGGCAAATTCCATCTGTGCGATGATTACCGCGCGTTTGGCATCAACATGGACGGCGCATTTGCGGAATATGTGCGTATCCCTGCCGACGCGATTTGCCGCGGCAACCTGATGCTGCTGCCCGAAGGCGTTTCGCCTGCAGAAGCCGCGGTGACAGAGCCGCTTTCATGCGCGTACAACGGCTTTACAAAATGCTTTGTGAAGCCCGGTGAATACGCGCTGGTGGTGGGCGCAGGCCCCATCGGCATGATGCATGTGCAGCTTTTGCATATGGCTGGTGCCACAGTGTTTTTGAACGATATTTCGGCGGAGCGCCTGGATGCATGCAAAAAGATACTCCCATATCTCACCACATACCATGGAGACGATCTTGCTGGCTTTGTGATGGAAAAGACGCACGGACGCGGATTGGATATCGCAATCACCGCGTGTCCGGTGCCTTCGGTACAGGCGGCCATGCTGCCGCTCATGAACTACGGCGGGCGCATCAACTTCTTTGGCGGCATCCCCGCGAGCAAGCAGCCGGTGCCCATTGATACCAACATTGTGCATTATAAGGAGCTTTATCTGACGGGTTCCACGCGTTCGAGCATTGCTCAGTTCAGAAAAACATTGGAGTTTGTGTCTCAGGGGCTGATTGATGTGAACAGCATCATCACTCACCGTTATCCGCTGAGCGATATTTTAACGGCATTCGAAAATGCCAAACAGACGATGGGCATCAAGCATGTCATTGTTTTTTGAGCATTCTTAAGAGAGAACCGATATAAACGGATACAATAGAGGTTATGACTATGATTAGAACCGTATTGGGTGATGTCCCGGCCACGCTTCTTGGACATACCCAGTGCCATGAACACCTGTTTCTCGAAAAGGGTAAATCCTTCGAGATAAACCAGGCATTGTGCATGGATGATACGAATAAAAGTGTCGCGGAGTTGACTTCCTATCGCGCGGCAGGCGGGACGACGATTGTGGATGCGCAGCCCGTGCGCTGCGGACGCATGGAAGACGCATTGGTAAGCGCATCATCCAAGACGGGTGTCCATATTATTGCGGTCACAGGCTTTCACAGAATGCTTTTCTATGAAGAGGGCGGCTTTCCCGCTTCGTGGACGGAGCAGCAGCTTGCTGACCTGTTTGAGAGTGAAATCACCAAGGGAATGACGCGAAACGATGGACGGCGGATTGCGGCATGCGCCGGAATAATAAAAGCGGCGATAGAGACAGGCGGCGTTTATGCGGACAGCACGAGTGAAAAACTGTTTGGTGCCGTGGCGCAGGCCGCAAGCATCAGCGGCGCTCCTGTCATGGTTCATACCGAACCGAACGCTGATATTTTGGAGATGATTGAATTCTTCGGGGCGGCGGGCATCGTACCGCAGCGTCTGATCATCTGTCATATGGACAGAACCAGATACGACATGGGTTATCACAAGGAAGTGCTTTCAACCGGCGCGAATCTTTGCTACGACAGCGTGAACCGGCTCAAATATTTGAGCCATGAGAATGAAATTGCGCTGATTGCCGCCATGATAGAAGCCGGCTTTGAAGAGCAGCTGCTGCTGTCTTTGGATACCACAAATCAGCGCCTGCGTGCATATGGCGCGGAAATGGGGCTCGATTATATATTAAAAGATTTTTCAACTATGCTGCGGGAGCATGGGGTGCCAATGACCGCCATCGAAAACATGACGGTAAACAACGCCCAAAAATCCCTGCGGCTTGAATAACAGGAGGCAAAAAAGACTTATGAATCTGGAACCTGCAACACAACCTACGATGTACTTCATCGGGGTGACGACGGGCAAATCTTCGATCATGAAGGTTTTTCCGGAATGGGCAAAGGCGCTCGGATTAAAGGATGCCGTCATAAAAGGCATCGACATTGAGATCCATGCGCCCAAAGAAGTTTACCGCGAAGTGGTCAGCTTCATCAAAAATGACCCGCTTTCTCTGGGCGCGCTGGTCACCACCCATAAGATCGACTTGTATAACGCGGCAAGCGATCTCTTTGAGTATCTTGATCCGTATGCACAGCGATTCGGCGAGATGTCGTCCATCTCCAAAGACGGCGACAAGCTTTGCGGGCATGCCAAAGACCCCATCACTTGCGGCCTAGCGATGGAAGAGTTTATCCCCAAAAATTACTGGAAAGAGCATCCCGAAGCGGGCGTTTTCATTATGGGCGCGGGCGGCAGCGCGATTTCAATGTGCTCATATTTCATGCGCGAGGAATTCAAGGGCAACTATCCGTCACATATCATAGTGGCGAACCGTTCACAACCGAGACTGACGGAGATTGAAGAGATCAACAAAACGCTTAACCCCGGCTCTGTTCGCTGCGAATATTATCTCACGCCTGAATTTTCGCAAAACGACGCGGTGCTGAACAAGATGTCCGAAGGCTCTCTGATCATCAACGCGACAGGACTTGGCAAAGACAGACCCGGCTCGCCGCTGACCGACGACGCTGTGTTTCCAAAGAACGCAATGGTATGGGAAATCAACTACCGCGGAGACCTGCGCTTCATGTATCAGGCGCTGGAACAGAAGGAAAAGCAAAGCCTCATGGTTGAGGATGGATGGATGTATTTCGTATATGGCTGGACATCAGTGATATCCGAAGTATTCCACACACCCATTGAGGGAGAGACACTTAAAGAGATGGACCGCATCGCAGCCGGTTTTAACGGCAGATAGCAGAAAGGAAACAGTACAATGGCAGATTTTAATGCAGGCAAACCGTTCGATTTTGAACGCGGCTTTACAATGGATTTTGATTTAAAGACGGGACTTTCCACAATGATGGACACCGGCAAGCGCTACCTTTCGCAGATGAAAGGCATGTTCGTGGATGATGCAGCCTTAGATGCTGATTGTGACGGGCAGGATCCGCTGGTTTATGAATTCCACAGCATGCCTGTGCCGGAGCATGAGGGAGACCTCGCTTTTGGCTGCAGCATCGTTTATCCGGGAAAGGTTGGCAACGAATATTACTTTACCAAAGGTCATTTCCACACCATACTGGAAACGGCCGAAGTTTATTACTGTCTCGCGGGACACGGCTATATGCTGATGGAAAACCCCGAAGGTGACTGGCTCGCGATGGAGCTGGAAGCGGGGAAACTCGTATACGTTCCTAAACGCTATGCTCACCGCAGCATCTGCGTAGGCAGCGAACCGCTGCGCACATTCTTTGTGTTCCGTGCCGATGCGGGGCACGACTATGGCAGCATTGAGACAAAGGGATACCGCAAGCTGATGGTCGAGGTCGACGGCAAACCGACAATCATTGATAATCCCAAGTGGAAATAAAGGAGTCAGGCATATGAAATTGTTGGTAACGCCGACATCCTTCTTAAAGCCCGCAAACGCTGATGCCAAGGTCAAGCTCGAAGCCTTCGCGGACAGCATCGTGTATAACGATCTTGGCACACCGCTTCAGGGTGAGGAACTGCTTTCTCGTCTTGACGGCGTGGACGGCTACATTGCGGGACTTGACTATATCACTGCAGATGTCGTGAAGCAGATGCCAGATTCACTCAAGGTGATCTCACGTTATGGCGCGGGTGTGGACAGGGTGGATATCGCCGCATGCAAAGCGCGCGGCATCATCGTGACCAATACGCCCGGTGCAAACGCGACAGCGGTCTGTGAAATGGCATTCGGCCTGATGCTGTGCGCGGCGCGCAACATACCTGCGCTGCACAAGGCTGTGGAAGCCGGAGAGTGGCCGAGAGCCAACGGCATGGAGCTTTTCGGTAAGACGCTCGGCATCGTGGGCTTGGGCGCCATTGGAAAACGGCTGGCGTTGCGCGCGAAAGCGTTCGAGATGGATGTGATCGCGTTCGACCCATATTTCGACGAGGAATTCGGCAAACAGCAAGGCATAACCCGTGTAGAGTTGGATGACCTGTTTAAAGCTGCGGATGTGGTTTCGCTGCATGTGCCTTTGTCTGATGCGACACGCCATATGGCAAGCGCTGAGCGCATCAAGAGCATGATGCAGGGCGGTATATTGATCAACACAGCCAGAGGCGGCTTGATCGATGAAGAAGCAGCCGCGGAAGCGGTGAAGAGTGGTCATCTGCGCGGTCTTGGGCTGGATGCATTTGAGCAGGAGCCGCTTGTCGATTCGCCGCTCAAGGGTCTGCCGGGTGTGGTGTTCACACCACACGCAGCCGGACACACAGCGCAGGCTATCTCGCGCATGGGCATGATGGCGGTGGACAACGCGATACAGGTGCTGTCGGGGCAGAAATGTCCTTACGAGCTATAAAGACTGCTCATAAAAAAGGAAGGCAATAATATGAACAAAATTGAAGTGCTGAGACGTTTGGAAGAATGCGGCGTTGTGGCCGTGGTTCGCGCGGAAAACGAAGATCAGGCCATGAAGATCGTGGATGCCTGCATCAAGGCAGGTATCGTGGGCATCGAGATCACATTCACGGTGCCAGGCGCGGCGGATATCATCAAAACGCTGAGCAAGAAGTATAAACCCGAAGACGTACTGATCGGCGCGGGCACGGTGCTCACGCCAGAAACGGCTCAGACGGCGATACTCGCGGGAGCAAACTACGTGGTGGCACCCTGCCTGAATGTGGAGACGGTCAAGCTTTGTCTTAAGCATCAGATCGCCTGTATGCCGGGCGCGATGACAGTGAAAGAGGCAGTGGAGTGCATGGAAGCAGGCGCGGATATCATCAAGATATTCCCCGGCAATCTCTTCGGACCCAAGATCAT
>JAEWQS010000072.1 GCA_023399095.1 Bacillota bacterium | reverse complement strand
CAAAATATTACAAGGAAAGGAGTGATTAAAATAAAAAGATTTGCTATAAATACAGGTAATGAAGCGTTTGATGAATTGCTATTAAGTGTTTATCAAATGGGAGAAAATCAAAGCATTCTCAAAGGTATGATTATTGGTATTGTTTCTACTTTGACTGGTTTTGTTTCTGGAACGATAGTTATTTTATTATTAAGCGGCTTGTTTTGTTAATAAATATACCAATAAGGCAACCAATGCTCCACTTATGGTGCCACCTATAATTCCTGCAATTATATTTGACCAAAAGCGTTTTCTATTTGCTTGTTTTATATTTGTTAACATTGTATTAATATGATTTTCTTCCATATCTTCAAATTCAAAATGTAATTTAGGTGGGTTTTCACGACATTTCTTAGCAAAATTCTTTAGTTCATTATTGCTGTGAAATTTACCATTTATCTCTATGCCACCATCTACTGGTTTAAAATCGGACATACCCCATACTCCTTTTTGATAACATATGGGTATAATAACAAAACAATTAATAAAAAGCAAACAACACTACAAGAAGGGATAATTCCGTTTTTCTTTATTACATGTTTTCATAAATATTTTCTTGTTTAACGTAACAAGGAAATATAATGCACAGTCAAGTTTTTTTGCTATCGATTCAATTTTTCTCCGACAGCGCCGCCCGGATGTACCAGTGCAAACTGCTCGTTTTTAAAATCAATTTCCTCTATCAATGCAGCCTGCAGCGCATCAAACAAGGCATTGAGCATTGTATTGCTCGTTGTTCCCTGGCAGTTATATTTGTCAGTTTCACGGTTCACATACATCTTAAGTACAATATCCGCTTCCTTAGCAAGCGGCGCATCTGTATTCTCTGTAACCGTGATCACTGTAACACCCTTTTTCCTGCATATTTGCAAAATAGGAATCAATTCGGCCGTTTTGCCGCCGCGGGAAGCCAGCAGCATCACATCGCCCTTTTGTAGATATCCCGTTGCCCCATGCACCGCTTCGGACGGAGAAATGAACCGAGCCGACCGCTCAATACAGCACATCAAATGCGCAAAATGCTGACAGGCAATACCCGTATGCCCACAGCCGCTCGCCGCAATTCTCGGAGCTGCCGATAGTATTTCCACCGCTCGCACAAACTGATTTTTATCTATATGTCTAAACGCCTCATTCAAACATTCTGCTTCAATCTCAAAGGCCTGTCTTGCCGCTTCTATGCCTTGTGCTTTCACGAACAACGTCCTCCTTTCAAAGCTGAAATTACTTCAACCGGATGTTTGCTTCCGAAGATCGCACTGCCCGCCACAAGAATATCCGCACCGGCCAGCAAGCATTGCTTTCCAGTGGTCAGGTTGATACCGCCGTCGACACTGATTCTGTAATGGGCACTCATCTCTTCTCGTATCTTTAGCGCATACTCAATTCGATCCAATGCATCGGGCATAAACGGCTGCCCCCCAAAGCCCGGCTGTATACTCATGATCAACAGAATATCGCAATCCGGCAGATACTGTTCAACCGATCTAAGCGTGGTTTCAGGCTTGAGTGCCAAACCGAACTGCACGTCGTGCTGTTTGCAAAGGGTCAAAACAACATTGGGATTGTCCGCTGCTTCCGGATGAATTGTAATGCCGTCAGCACCGGCTTTGATAAAAGGTTCAGCAAATTTTAGCGGTTCTTCAACCATCAAATGCACGTCAAAAAACATCCCGCTGTACGCTCTGATTCCTGACACAATGTTTGGCCCAAAGGACAGATTGGGCACAAAATGCCCGTCCATCACATCAACATGCAGGTATTGCGCACCCGCCTTTTCCACGCAGGCAATTTCCTCAGCATAATTGTCTGACCCCGCTGCCAGCAAGGAGGGAGAAATGATTGGGAATCTCTTCATATCTTTTTGTTCAGCTGCCATGCTATTATCCGCTTACTCTCCGATAATTTGTATCTGCACAGTTCTTTCCCTGGCCCGCGTCTGATCAAAATCGATGAAATAGATAAAGCCGAAATCGCCGAGATCAAGCTGTCCGTCGATTAATACAATGGTTTCACTTCGGCCCACCAACGCAGAACGCAGATGTGCGTCTGTGTTGTGGCATCCGCGGGCATCTTCGCCGTGCTTTTCAGCAAATGCAAGCGCTTTGGGGCCCGGGTGCAAATACATGCCTTCTTTTCTGCAAACAGGCATAAAGTTTTCGAAGGCTTCCACAAAATCCTGCTGAAGCGTTTCAATTCCCGTCATCGACATATCAAAAGCGGCCTCTTGGGTGATCACGCAGCAGGTTGTATGGTGTGAATACACAACCACGATGCCGTTGCGAATTTCCGAACGCGATATGATTTCTTTGGTCTTCTCCGTCACATTATGAAATGTGGGCATTTTATCATTGGACTGTACTTTAAACGCCTCTCTATATACCATACTTATCTCCCTATTTATCTCTTATTTCAGCCTTCCCAACCTGATAAGCTCTTCACGCGCCTTTTTCACATAGCTGACCATTTCATCGAGCAGCTCAATAGGATTGGGTGAATTCAATATGCCGCTTGCCGAACCCGCTGCTTCGGAGCCTGCCATGATGAAATCATAAATTTGCTGCGCGGTTGTGATGCCCGCCGCCTGCTCAACCATGATATCTGGATCGATCGCTTTCACCGCTTTAATCGCTTCCATCACATAGCGCATATCACTCGCGTTGCCGCTGCCGATGAGTTCGGTCGGTTCGGGATTGATAATATCCGGATGTAGCTGGGCGATCGCCTTCGCTTCTTCAATCGTATCAGCACACACAAACGAGAACATATCCAGTTCGTTGGCCCTGTCAATGGTTTTCTTTATGGCAGAGAGAGTCATCGGACGTTCGCAGTGGTTAATGACCACCCCTTGAGCCCCGGCGGCTTTTAAAGCCTCCGGCAATACATCCGCCATACCA
Source organism: Bacillota bacterium (assembly GCA_023399095.1). Classification (GTDB taxonomy): domain Bacteria; phylum Bacillota; class Clostridia; order Christensenellales; family SZUA-584; genus SZUA-584. Next base: position 14,189 of record JAEWQS010000072.1, on the reverse strand, counting down.
CGCCCCGGATGCAGCGTATCCATGTAGGGTGCCAAAATAATGAGATGCGGACAGTTCTCTCGAATCCTGCGAATCTCTGTGTACGGGGCTATAAACAAAACGTCCACATCATATTTCACAGCAGCAGCATCCGCGGCACAGGCCAATTCCAATACCGCATCCCCATAAATATAATTCTTCACGCTTGTTTCAAAAAACGGCGTTCTGATTTTGACTTTACTCATTTCGTTACCTTTCCATTAGTGGGTCAGCGCTTTAATTGCAGGTCAAACTCTTGCATATAGGCTTTTTCCGTCTCGGTATATTTACGGAACGTATTGATTGTTTCGCCGCCGTTCCATTTGCGTTCCCCCACATCATCCGTCGTGCCCATCACGGTAACATTCAATTGACGATGGCGCGCGCGCACATGATCCCAATCCACAAAATAAATGTGAGCAAACTCTCCTCCATCAAGTATGCCATCCTTGATGGTCATGGTTTCACTGCGCCCAAAAAACACGCTGCGCAAATGTCCGTCCGTATTCATGCTGGTATAGTTGCCCGGCTCATTCACATAACGGCCAAACTGAGCATGAATAGGGCCCGGATGCCGGTATTGATGCTCTTCCGCAAAGTCGGGAATCATCTTACGCATAATGTCGAGCAGATCATGCTGCAGATATTCAAGATCAAATGTGTCAATGTCATGAGAGCATTCCTGAATCATCACTGAGCACGTTGTATGATGCGACGCAATACAGCATGTGCCGTTTTTGATGTCTGATGCCGCAACAATGTCCAAAACCTCTTTGCTCACATCATGGAAGGTCGGTATCCACCCTCTTGACTCCAGTTCAAGCTCCTTTTGAAATACTTTAAATTTCATTGTTTCCTCCTTGTATGTTGCAAATTACAAAACAAACGCCGCTGTCGCTTTGTCCATTCATTTTTTCCGCACCTTCTCAAAGCCTTATATAATCACACAATCAAAGTCCATTGCCTCTGCAAATGAAACCAGTTCAGGCAGGCAATTAGCGTAGATCATGACCGAATGATGTGTGCCGCCAGCGCGCGAATAGCTTTCCAAGAAATCGGGCAGAGCCTGCCTCGGCTTGAACCATCCGTTTACGCTCTCTTCCATATTGTTTTCACTGCTGACTTTGAGCATCTCGCCTAAAGCCAGTATCAGCGTAAACCGTCCGTCTGCGCAGGGCGCAAGATTTACAATGACCGAAGTTCCTGCTCTAAAAGTTCCATAAGCCACCGTCGGGTTTTCCGCCGATGTATACGGAAAAATCATTTCGGTCAAACGGGGTTTTCCATTACATATACGATAATTAAGCTCACCCATGTGGGAAAGAAATATACTGTCCCCTTTCCAGTCCGGACAAAACATTTCCATAAAAGTCGTTTCCGGAAAAAACTGAAGAAGTGCTCCGCATAATGCTGCAGTCAGCACATCGCCCTCACCCGCATAACCGATGCCGCGGACCATCGCTTTGCAGCATTCGGTAAACGGCATCACCGGCAAACCCGGGTTGCCGCCTGCCGTTTCAAGAAAATTCACCGAGAAAGCCGTCAGCTTTTGCTCATCAACCCATTTGCGTAAAGCTAGGCTAACCTTAGCCGTGCGGTCATACAACACATCAGAAACCGAAGGATCCCAAATAAAAATTTCTTCATCAATTCTGCGTTCACGGTCAATTTCCTGCCGCGATATACCGTCAATCCGCTTCTTGGCTGTTTGGTGGTCATATTGTACAATTTCCATGTCAAATCGTTCGGCAAGCTCTTCAAACGGTACAAAAAAATCCCCCATACCGCAAAAAGGTTCGCCCACCATTCCCACGCGGGAACTGCGAAAAGTGGATGCGATCTGTGTGCCCCGGCAATAGGCTGCCACTCGATCCAATACATCCGATTGTTCATAATGTCCCGCAAAAATGGCATACGGTTTTTTGTGACGTTTGAGCAGGTTGCACATATCCTGTACGCCGTGAATTCCATGGTTGTATAATATCTCGTCTGAACTGACGGAAGAATCAAACGCATAGCTTTCTGTGGTATCCAAAACCACCAAAGGCAATTTGGTTTCCAGTAGCGTATCAATGCATTCAAGTGATGGGGAATACGAAAGATGCAGTGTCACAATGGCAGAGACATTGGCCTCTTCCAGATTTTTTACCGCTGCCGAAAACTCTTCCTTTCGTCTGCAAATCGGTGCGCATACCATATTTAATCCGCGGTTCTCTAGTTGCTTTACAATGGTGTCGCGGAAGCTTTCAATCTTCGGGCGCATGAACGCACATGTTTCATCATAAAGTTTCAGGTATAACGGAAGTAATCCGATCTTCTTCATCTGGCTGCCTTTCTGCACAATACCCCGCCGGAGGCATAAAGCCTCCGGCCGAATATTTGATTAATGTAAGTGATGTCAGTTATGTATAGCCTTAATTTTTAGCAGTTACTTCATAGGTATATTTTGCTTCGAATTGATCGACGTTGTTTTTGGTTATAACCACGGAACCCGAATCGACTGTCGGAGGAAGCGGATTGACTCCACCACCAAGATAGTCGTTAATAACCTTTAATTTTCCGTCTACATATTCATTGAGCCATTTGAGCGCTATATATCCTTCGACATAAGAGTTCTGCGCATAGGAAGCTGCAAGTTCACCGTTTTTAATCAGTTCCAGCGTCGCAGCGTCACGGTCACGGCCGATAATCAAAATTTTACCAGTCAATCCCGCTTCACGCACTGCGGTGGTCGCGCCAACCGCCGTATACGCCTGCTGCCCGATAATGCCGATCACATCCGGATTGGCCTGCAGCGCAGCCCCGATGTTGGTCGCAGCAACATTGGCGTCAGCCGAATCGTCTACTTCCACTATCTTCACACTAGGAGCCATCTCTGCGAGCGCATCTTTTGCACCTTTGAGATTATCAAGCGCAGAAGGCTGCCCGATGCTAATCGCTGTGGATATTAAAACTGTTCCGGCTTGATTGTTGAGCAGTGTCGCCATATGAACGCCCATATCATAGCCTGCATTGTAGGGATTACAGCCCAAGTATGACAACCGGTCTGAGGGGATATCCGTGTTAACGCATATCACGGGTACGTCAGCTGCAATCGCGTTATTAACGGCAGCTGCCGTTTCCGCCGCTTGACCATGCAAAATGATACCTGTCACTTTGTTGGCGACAGCCTGGTCGATCGCCTGGGAGATCTGGTCAGGAACAAATTCCTGGGGCCCGGCATAGTACCATGTGGCACCGATTTCTTTTGCCGCGTCGGACACACCGGCCTTCAAGGCATCGAAGAATTCAAGCTGAAACAAGGATCCTATGACACAATAAACCTCACCTTCTCCGGGAAGCGCTGCGCCTTGTTCTGTATCCGCAGCCGCCTGTTCTTTCTGAGGTGCCGCACATGCAGAAAGCAGTGTACACAGCACCAGCATAGCCAACACCACGATTGAGAGTTTTTTCATTTTCATTCCTCCATTCATTTTATATCGTCATCCCTGTCGGGAATACCAATCAATTGATACCTGATGCGAGCCGCATAATGCATTCCTCAGTAATATCCGCATTGTTATCAAGCACATCCATCAGTTTTCCTTCATACATCACCATCACGCGATCACAGGAGGCCAAAATTTCAGGCAATTCAGAGGAAACAATGATAACCGATTTGCCTTTTAACACAATCCCTCGCAGTAATGCATGGATCTCCGCTTTTGCACCCACATCAACGCCACGTGTCGGTTCATCAATCAGTACAATTTCCGGATCGTTTGCCAGCCACATTGACAACAAAACCTTTTGCTGATTGCCGCCAGATAAATTCATGGTTTTTTGTTTGAGATCAGAACACTTTATATGCATGGCTTCCACATAATGCTGCGCGTTATCTGCAATACGATTATATTGAATGATTTTATTACCCTCATACTTTTTCGGGGAAGCCGCAGCAATGTTTGTTTTGACATCCAGTCCTAAAAACAAGCCCAGCAGTTTTCGCTCCTTTGTGATATACGCCAGCCCGTGCTTTTTGGCCACAATCGGGCTCTTGATATTCGTCACTTCCCCGTTTATTCGCACTTTGCCCCCGGTTCTCTCGCGCCAGCCGAACAGCGTTTCCAGAACTTCTGTCCTTCCAGAGCCTTCGAGACCCGCAATGCCGAGAACCTCCCCGCGGCGCAGCTTAAAGCTGACATCCTGCAGTTCCTTTCCCGAAGAGAGCGACTCGACTTCTAACACAACATCTTCGGTAACAGTATTGATGTGGCGATAATCAAATTCCACATCACGGCCAACCATGTGCCGAACCAGCATGTTTTTCGTCGTATTCTCATCCCTCTTAAAGGTTGTAACGTGTTCGCCGTCTTTAAGAACCGTGATGCTGTCAGCCAGCTCAAGAACTTCGTCCAAGCGATGCGAAATATAGATAATAGTGATGCCCTGCTGTTTCATTCTGGCTATCAGTTCATAGAGCTTATTGACCTCGACCTCGGTCAGTGCAGATGTGGGCTCATCCAGTATCACGACCTTTGTTTTTTCATTGATCAGACGGGCAATCTCCACCATCTGCTGGGAACCCAAGCTGATATCTTTCATCACACTATGCTCATTGATGTAAGTGAGACCGCATTGATCCAGCGCACTGCGGGCATTTCTGTATAGCTTCTTATAATCGATACCCCCATGTTTCTTAGGCATGTTGTTACAAAACAAATTGCTGGCCACATCCAGATGCACAAAATTGCTCAGTTCCTGGTGCACCACACCGATTCCGGCTTTTTTGGCATCTTCCGGGCTGCGGAATCGAATCTGCTCGCCAAATAGATAGGCACTTCCTTCATCTATTGGATTGACACCGGCCAGTATTTTAATCAATGTTGATTTTCCTGCACCGTTTTCACCAACGATGCAATGAATCTGACCGCTAATGATCTCAAACGTGACATCATTAAGTGCCTTCACCCCAGGAAAGATTTTTCCGACATGTTCAAAACGAATGGCTGTTTCTTTCATAGCCTTTGCCTCCTTGAAACCGGCGGTTTACTTTCCGCGCATTTTTTTCTGTTTATTAAACTGGTCAAGTGCTACCGCCAGCACAAGAATTGTACCCGTAATCACCTTGGTGAAGCTCGGGTTCAGATACAGCAGAACAATCGCATTGTTCGCAATCTGCATCATAATGACACCCAGCACGGCACCAATGAGCGTTCCTTCGCCGCCATCCATTGAAACACCCCCGACCAAAAGACCGACAACATCCCTAAACTCAAGCCCTTCTCCGGCGTTTTGCGACGCGCTTCCCAAACGGGCTGCCAGAACCAAGCCTGCAAAGGCGGAAATCACACCCGTGATCGTGTAAGACACATATATAAACTTTTCATTGTTGATGCCTGCCAAACGTGCGGATGTTTTGTTTGATCCGATATAGTAAGCGTTATGGAAGAAATTTAAGTATTTAATAGCCAATACACCCAATACCACAATGACGATCATATAGATGATGGTTATTGGAATCCCCAGCGGCTCTATGCGTCCGAAGCTGGTAAAGTCCTCAGGCAGGTTGGCCACCGTACCGCCAATAACCACTAGGGCAATTCCGCGGTATGCCATCCATGTTCCCAGCGTCGCCACCAGCGGCGTCACTTTAAGCTTGTTGATAATCACTGCGTTTAAGCATCCGAGCAGCCCACCAAAAGCAAGGCCGACTGCAATACCAACAATACCTGGGGCACCGGCGTTCATGACAAGCCCCGCTACCGCGCTTGTCAAGCATAAAGTGGAACCAACGGAAAAGTCGATATTACCCGCAATCAGCGATATCGCCATGGGTATTGCAATCATCATGTCCACGCTCATGCCCTGCAACAATACCCGTATATTACCGGTTGTCGCAAAGTTAGACGTCTGCGTCATCAGCGCAACAATCATCAATATGATGAGCAGTCCTAGGGACAGTTCTCTCGTGCGAAGAACCTTCCCGATGATTCCGCCGATAGAGTTGCGCTTATTCACTGTTTTCTCCATTTTCCCCTCCTGAAAACCCTTTCGGTTTTTTAAAGTCAAAGATTTTAATCAATCGAGAGTGCACTCGAGTGCACTTTAATTGAAAAAAAAATCAAATATGATCAATCTCCGAGGCATTCGCTCGTCAAAATTGATAAGCCTGTGTATTGAATTTTCTGTGGTATTTCATTCAAATAAAGATAGTTAAACATCGTTTTAAGCGTCGTATAGGAGAACTGATAAGGGTTCTGCTCTATAATCACTTTCAAGTACCCCTGCCTCATCAAATCAATCGCGACCAGAGAAATGTCAAACCCCACAATAGCCGTATCTTTAACATTAAGATCTCTAAGAACCTCACCCGCAATATACGAGTTTGCATCCGTACAGAAAATACCCTGGATAGATTCCTTTGTAACGAGAGTTTTGACCATTTCATAATAAAGGCTCGGATTGTTTGGTATGGTTAAATTTGTAATTTTTATGTTAGGATAATGCTCCCTAACCCGATCCACAAAACCTTTAATCCGGTCCACAGTTTGCATATGCTCATTGTTATCAGAAATCACCACAACATTCCCGTTTTTCCCAATATAATTGGCCAAAATCTGCGCACCGATACGACCAGATTTATATGCATTGGGCCCAATATAGCATAAACGCTTTTCTGATGATGCATCTGCGCCGAATGTAATAACTGGTTTTCCCATCTCAATCAGTTTATCAATGTACGGATTTAAGCGCGAACGGCTCATAGGCTGAATGATGAGCCCATCGATATTATTATTGCTGATTAGTTCCCGCAGAACGGCAATTTGGCTCTCGACATCACGGTCAAATACCTTATAGAACTTAATGGACATACCGAAGTCTCGAAGTTCCTCGGCGCATTGCTTAAAGCCTCTTTCCACTTCAGGGAAATAGGTTTTTGTCGTTTCGGCATAGACAATCGCAATACGGGTGCTTCTGCCCTTCGAAAGCGTAGATGCCAGAATGTTGCGCTGATAATTAAGTTCCTCGGCAGCGCGCAGTACGGCAATACGTGTTTTTTCGCCTACGCTTTCCGTGCCGCTCATCACCTTTTTTACGGTTCTCAATGCATAACCGGATTTTTCCGCAACATCCTTAAGCGTTGCCCGCATTTCCTCCATAATAGCCCCCGTATCCGTTTCTCGCTTTTGTGCATCCGAGTGCACGTTATCTTAAAAAAATATACTTGTTTGCATGAAATGATATTACTATCAATGAAACCAGGCACTAATTGCTTTCGACAGGCTCATTATATGACTCAAGAATAGGCATGTCAACACTTTTTTATCCTGTTGATTGACTTTTATATACGATCACCATATAATACACTCATCAGATATGCACACGGGTGCACATATATAATGCATAAATGCCTTTACAAGATACAAGGAGGTGTCAGAAAAATGTATACGTACTTTCACAAGACTGAGCTCGACAGCCTTTTCTATGACCGCTATCTTCGCGGTCGTCTGCCCGACACAATTATAGACGCACACGCCCACTTTAATCTTCCCTCACATGTGGCTTCTATTACGTCGGAAACTATCGCTGGAGATTGGGCTTTAGAATGTGGCCTTCTCATGTCATACGAAGATGCCTGTCATTATAGCCAAGTGATGTTTCCCAACAAACAATGGGAATTCGTGGCGCTGCCATGGCCACTGCGTGATGCCAATACCAAAGGAAACAACGCCTATATCTCTTCTTTGATAAGTGATCATGCTTTAAGCGGGCTGTATACTGTACGCCCCGAATATACCACCGACCAAATCGAAACAGATTATCTCGCAGGCCGGTTCTCCGGTTTCAAGCCCTACCCTTATATGGCCAGCGCCGCCAAAGGTGCGAACGTAAGCATATTTGATTTTATGCCTCATGAGCAATTCGAACTGGCGAATCAACTGCATGCATCTGTGCTGATGCATTTGCCGAGAGCGGGTCGTTTGCCCGATCCTGATAATATTTCTGAGATTCGCATTATATTGGATCGGTACCCCAATGTCAAACTGGTGGTTGCTCACTTCGGCCGCTGCTTTCAGCTTGAATATTTCGAAAAGGCTTTAAATGCTTTGGGCGAAGATGTTCATCGTCTTTGGTTCGACTGCGCCGCCGTACTGAACCCAAAGGTGTATGCGCTCGCATTTAACAAGCTAGATCATCACCGCATACTGTTCGGCACAGATCTTCCAATCTTCTTATGGCATGGCAAACGCGAATGGGACAAGCAAGGGTATCATAACTTGTGCCGTGAAGATTTTTCATGGAACAAGCATACTCATCGCAACGAAGAAAACAGCTATACCTTCTTTCTCTATGAACAACTCAATACCATGCTGAATATAGTCGGGAACGATCAAAACGTTTTACAGGATGTTTTCTGCCGTAATGCAAGGTCAGTCTACTCAAGATCAAACTGATCATACAGCGATGACGGAATTAAAATGACTTAAGTATCTTTCGAATCGGAGAGACCACATGAATATACAACTTATGCAAAAGCTTGGAAACATGGATCAAATTGCAGGGATTCGGGAGTCAGTTTACACCGACGGCTGCAGCAAAGGTTTAAGGTCAATTGAAGTATACAATGCTGCCGGCCTTCGGTTTACCGTATTGCCCGACCGATGTATGGATATATATGATTTTTCCTACAAAGGGTGTAACTTTTCTTTCCATTCAAAGAACGGGCTGAATACCGGTTGGAATTCTGCCGAGGATGAGTTTTTTCACCAATGGCCCGGCGGCATGCTGTTTACTTGCGGGCTGGCAAATGTGGGTGATGCCTGTGTGGACGACGGGGTGCACCCAATTCACGGACGCATCGGCAACACACCCGCGACGCATGTATCTGTATCTGAGAGCTGGCAGGATGATAACTACATCCTCTCAGTCAGCGGAGAGGTAGGGGAAACGCGGCTATACGGGCGCCAACTTGCCTTGCATCGCACAATATCAACCGGCTTGTATGACAAGACATTAAAAATTACCGATACGCTCAGAAACCATGGAAACAGCGATCAAGAATTCATGCTGCTTTACCATATCAACTATGGTTATCCGCTGCTCGATGAAGACGGTACATTTGTCTGTTCACCCGCTTCCGTGCAGCCACGAAACGACAATTCTCATGATTGTGTTCACATGTGCGGGCCTGATGCAGAGTCGCATCATCAATTATTTCTTCATACCTTGAAAGGCGAATCTGCCCGCGCCGCCATCATTAATCCGAACATGCAATTAGCAGGATTTGTTGAATTCGATACAACAAACCTGCCCTATCTTTGCGAATGGAAGCACATGGCATCACATGACTATGTTGTCGCACTGGAACCGTGCAACTGCATCGGCCTTGGCCGCGTTGAAGAGCGTAAAAACGGCACCTTGCAAGTCCTACAAGCGTACAGTTCAGTCAGCCACGCGCTCTCACTTGGTGTGTTAGACGGAGACGCAGAAATTCAGACTTTTATTAAGTCCTGCAAACAATACGAGGAGTAAAGCATGAACTATATTGGGCTAGACATTGGAACAACCGGCGCAAAAACGCTTTTGGTCAATGAAAAAGGAAATGTTCTTGGCAAGGGATACGCAGGTTATCGCCTTATCACTAACGGCAATTGCATCGAACAACGTGCCGATGACTGGACGAAATGCAGTGCCAGCGCGATTCAGCGAGCAATCAAGGGGCAGGACATATCCCGTATTGCCGCTATCTCGTTATCGACCCAAGGAGCCAGTACTGTGGCCATTGATGCGCAGAACCGCCCTATTGGCAATGCACTTACATGGATGGATGGGCGCGCTGTATCCGAAGCATCTGAAATAGCCGATCAAATTGGTGAAGACTACATATACCGCAATACCGGATGGCGGATCAACTCTTCATTAGACGCAGCAAAAATAATGTATATGAAACGCGCAAAGGCCTATCAAAACGCTATTCGCTTTCTCTCGACTCTTGAATATATGAATCTGTTTCTCACAGGAAACCCGGTTTGCGATCAATCCAATGCATCAATTAGGCAGCTTTATAACATCAATACGCACGACTATGATGATACGATACTTAAAATCGTGGACGTTACACGCGACGAGTTGCCCGAAGTGATACCCACAGGCGAAATTGTGGGATATATTTCGCAATCCGCGGCATCCGTTACAGGCCTGAAGCCGGGGACACCTGTTTACAACGGCGCACATGATCAATATTGCGCTTCCATTGGCGCAGGTGCCGTTGAAAAAGGCGACATGCTGCTTTCAGCAGGAACGACTTGGGTTGTCATGGGTATAGACGACAAACCCTTGTTTACCGAAACATATATTGCACCTGGCGTGCATCCCATCTCCGGTTTATATGGCGCTATTGCATCACTTGTCGGCAGCGGCGCATCCATGCAATGGTTTAAAAATGAATTTGTGGACACAGATTTTGTTGAAATTGACAAGCAAGCCGCATTACGAGCCGACAAAGTACGCGAGTTGTTTTTCTACCCCTATTTATCGGGAGTAGGGTATCCTCTTTGGAATCCCCATATTCGCGGCTCATTAATGGGAATCAGCCTTGAACATAATAAATATGATTTTGCTCGGGCTATTATGGAAGGCGTTGCTTTTGGCGTTCGCCGAACAATTGATGACTTTTCGTCGAATGGATGTAATGCTAAAGTACTGAGAATTATGGGCGGCGGAGCAAAAAGTGATCTGTGGTGTCGTATTATCGCCTCCGCGGCAAATATACCGATTGAAATTTCCAGCGAGAATGAAGCGTGTGCCATGGGAGCGGCTATTATTGCTGCAGCAGGATCTGGTGAATTCAGCAGCATTCTAGAGGCAGTGAAGACTATGACCTCTGCAACACGACATGAGCTCCCTGATACAAAGCTTGTGTCTGATTTGGATGAGAAATATACACGTTATGGGCGCATGTGGGATAAGATGACACAGTTATATGTATAGTAAAAACTGCTACCCTTGAAGACAAAAAGCGCACCCCGTATCAGAGGTAAGGAAACAGATACTTACGTGTCTGCCCGTAACGTAAAAGAAGTCCATAAAATCCCAAACTGCGCTTTCAATCAAGCGATGAAGTGGGAGTGCATAGAGCATAACCCGGTTTCCAAAGCCACACTTCCGCCATCGGAAGCAAAGCAACGTGATATTTGGACATCAGCTGATCTGTTTCACGCGCTTGAGGTATGCGAAGATGATAGACTGGCACTTATTTGGCGTTTTCGTGTTCATTGCGTTTAGGCGAGTTGATGGCCCTAACATGGGATTGCGTGGAAATCGACGAATCGAATATCACGGAAAACAATGCTTCTATCTTTATTGACAAGGAGCTTATGAGAGTGTCAAAAGCTGCGCTCGAAAAGGTCAATGCAAGAGATGTAATTAAAGTCTTTCCCGCTGTTTTTACAAGGAACAACACGGCTCTGGTTTTTAAGAAACCGAAAACAAAAACCAGTATTCGTCGTGTATGGCTACCGACATCCGTGGCTCGTATGCTTGTTCAGTGGAGGAAGGATCAAAATGAGATTAAGGAGATCCTAGGCGATGAGTATTGCGAATACAATTTGGTGCTTGCACTGCCGAACGGCAGACCGCTTGAGGGACAAATCATATCCCGCTCGTTCAAAGCCCTTATAAGGGAACATGGCCTCCCTGACGTTGTTTTTCACAGTTTGCGGCACACCAGCACCACTTACAAGCTTAAGCTCAACAAGGGCGATATGAAAGCCGTACAAGGCGATACAGGACATGCTCAAATCAAGATGGTGTCCGATGTATATTCGCACATTCTTGACGAGGACAGACGTAACAATGCTACCAAGTTTGAAGAAGCGTTTTATACACCCAATGAAAGCAAGCCTAAAAAGGCCGAAACCCCCGTTTCTGCTGAAACGGCGAAGGTCATGGAGCTGCTAAATAATGCGCCGGAACTTGCTTCACAATTGCTTCAGTTGCTAACCACAGCAACCACAAAAACTGTATGCGTTGCGAGTGACAATTAGCAAGGAAATAGCCCTGAAAATCGAGAAATTAGCAAAAAAGGCAAAAAATTAGCAAATCTCGGTTTTGAGCGACAGAGAATTAGCAAGGTGAATGAGCCGCAAACGCACCTTGCTAATCCGAAAATGGAAGTATCAATTAGCAAAAATGTTGATGGGCAGAACATAGAAAATGCCCAAAAACGTAGTGTTTAAGGGCATTCTGGCGCACCTACCGCGACTCGAACGCGGGGCCTAACGCTTAGGAGGCGGCATGCCTATGGTTCGAAACACATAAGGCGAGAAGCCAAAAGTGCCTATTTAAAGGGGCTTTGGGCGATTCTACTGTGTCTATGTAGTCTATAAATCCCCTCAAAACCTATGAAATACTACACAAAATGTAGTATAAATGTAGTAAACAAAAATCGGCTGTCCAGCCACTCTGATTTTTTAAATCTATTCTCCATTGTTTATGTTAACTAGCCTTTCTTGCCACCATACGCCTGCTGCTCATATAGTGTGTCAAAGTGAATGACCGGATATTCCTTGTAATAATCCTCATTCTCGTATTCCTCCAGCCAGGCAAACATTGTCCCGTTTTTCATGTGATGGCCATAGATTATTGTGTTGGTGCCCATCGGCCCGACCGAGCACCGTTTGCCGATAAAATTAAACTCAACACAACAGTAAACAAATAAGCAGGATGAAACGCAGACACGGCGTGAGCTTTGTATCCTCCGAGCAAACAGGAGCAGGCGGGGAGGTAAACCCCCTCCGTCTGTTCCGTACATTTGCTCTTTTATCTATACTCCCTTTTTCTTTTGATCATCATGGTTACCACAATAATCCCCGCCGCGCTGACGCTGCCCAGCAGCCACCATATCCATGGCGAGCTATCATCATCGGCCTTAGGGATGTCGTCCAGATCATCCAGCAGCATTCCTTTCACCAGCATGAAGGGCGAAAGCTCGTAAAGTGGGCCAAACATCACATTACCGTCCGCGCCTGCCGTGGCATAGAGATATTCGAAGGTGCCATCCGCCTTTTTATGTACCAGCGTAAAAGCCTGCGCGGCGTATTTTTCCGTAAGGTTAAACGTGAGGTGCATGGGGCTGCCGGTGGATTTCGTGCCGCTTTGCAGAGATATCTCATATACCCCGAAGACATCATTCCCATCCGCCAGCTTGAGTATGGTATTGTAATCACTTCCATTGGTAAGGTCTTGCGTAACCAGTTGATCATCGCCGGCAAAGCCGCTTCCGGTCAGCCAAATGGTGGCATCGAGTTTGCTGGGATTGTTATATACCGTATCGGCAGACCGTATAGGCGTTGGCGCAGGTGTTGGCACCGGTGTGGGCATGGGCGCTAGTGTGGTCGTGGGAACCGGGGTTGGCGTGGGCACCGGTGTGGTCGTGGGCGCCGGTGTGGGCGTGGGCGCCGGTGTGGGCGTGGGCGCCGATGTGGACGTGGGTGCCGGTGTGGACGTGGGCGTGGGAATATCCTGCTCCACACCTTCTACTGTCACGGTTTGCGCTTGTGCGATGTTGGCAATGGTATACACGCCGCTGACATTTGCCGTAAGCGGCGTACCGTTGGCCTTGACCGTGAAGCTTTCGCCCTTATAATATTCACTGGCAATAGCAACGGTGAAGTTGAAGCTCCCACCGTGGGCTACGGGCGAGGAAGAACCGCTTTGCGCTATAACGCTGTAGCCCGTGCCCGTAGGTAAGGTCACGGTGTAAGTAGCGGGCACGTTTTGCATCCAAACAGGGTACAGATCGATGGCCGCGTTGGCGGCATAGCTGCCGCCAAGTTCATAGGCTTTCGCGCTGCCGTCCGTGGTCGCCCAGCCTGTTTGCGTAAAGCCCGAACGGGTAAAAGTAGAACCTCTTAGCGTTAATGCAATATCGTGCGTCTTGTTTTCCGAAACTTCATCGCCCGTGCCGTTTGTGCCGGGGCGATAGGTCACAGCGTAGGTATTGAGCGTCCAAACAGGGTACAAGGTGATAGCCTCATTAGCGGCATAGCTGGCGCCAAGCTCAAAAGCCTTTGTACCGCCGTCGGTGGTCACCCAGCCGGTTTGCGTATAGCCCGAGCGGGTAAAAGTAGCACCTCTTAGCGTCAATGCAACATCGTGCGTTTTGCTTTCCGATACTTCGCTGCCCG
>JAEWQS010000110.1 GCA_023399095.1 Bacillota bacterium | reverse complement strand
GCTTGGTGTTGGTCATATAGCCGCCCGCAATCTTGGTGTAGTACACGGTGACGCCAAGGAACTTGAGCAGCTTTCCGCTGCCAATGGCGCAGGGCTGTCCGCCGCCCGATATCGAGCTCATACCCTCAGGAAACATGCAGACGCGTCCGCCCTGCCGGATGACGCGGATGATCTCTTTAACAGTATGCGGATCGGGCACAAAATTACGCTTGGGTATCACCTGCATCAGTTTGAATATCGGATACAGGTGCGAGCGGAAAAACTCGTTATACCCCACCACATAGTTGAGCCGGTGCGGCAGCACAGCGGGCGCGGTATAAAGATAGTCCACACGCGAGGCGTGATTGCTGATCAGTATATACGGATTTTTGTCCTTGGACGGGCGAGCGTTGAACGTAAATTTGATGCCCAGCTTTTTGTTTAGAAACAGCCGCCAGATATTGATCAATAAAAGATAGATGATTGCGGGTGGCTTTTTCGTGTGCTTTAGGGCGAGTTTTTGCTGGAGTGTGCGCTTTTGCTTCATAGGCCGCTCCTGATGTTTTTTAGGTATTATATCATCACAAGCGACATTTTTCTGCTTTTTTCTTATAATGTGACATGGCGTGTGTTGTTATCAGCCAAAATAGCGATCCTGTTGCCACTTCATCGGGTTTTCGTCGATGTAACTCCAAATCTGCTTAAAATCCTGTTCATCTCGAACAATATGATCATAGAAAGATTTCTGCCATACGGCCAGACCGGCCCTTTTTGTCACCACACCTTTATAATGCTGAATAATGCGTGAAATCGTAGGGGCGTCCATGGGACGCCCGCATCAGCACGCCCGTAGAAACGCACCGATTCTCTCGGCGGCGGTCATTATGCGCTCCTCGCTCTGCACCAGCGCGATGCGCACGAATCCGCAGCCGCAGCTGCCAAACGCGCTGCCCGGCACCACAAGCACACCCGTCTCGTGCATGAGCTGCTGCACGAAAGCCACATCGTCTGTGCCGAACTTCTCGGGAATCTTCGCCCATACGAACATCGTCGCGCGGGGTTTGTCAATTTGCCAGCCGTGAGACGCAAACGCCTCGATGAGAATATCGCGACGCTTTTCATATGCCGCCGCCGTATCGCGTACCACGCATTCCTCGCTTTGCAGCGCGCATATACCCGCCTTTTGTATGGGCAGAAATATGCCGTAATCCGTGTTAGATTTAAGCTGCTTGAGCGCCGATACATATTCGCTGTTGCCCACACAGAAACCGAGCCTTGCGCCCGCGTACCCGTAGGATTTGGACAGTGAATTGAATTCCACGCCGACATCCTTCGCGCCCTCATACGCCAAGAAACTGCCCACGCGCAGCCCATCGAACGCAAGCTCGCTGTAAGCGTTGTCGTGAATCACAAATATGTCGTGCTGCTTCGCAAACGCGATCAGCTCATCGTAAAACTCAGGCGGTGCCACCGCCGTGGTCGGATTATTCGGATATGAAACGATCATGAGCTTTGCGCGCTTCGCCACATCCTGCGGTATGTCGTTAAAATCAATTAAGAAGCCATTTTCAGCACGCTGCGGCACGCGGTAAACATTTGCGTGCGCAAGCGCCGCGCCCGCGAAAAAGGCGGGATAACACGGGTCCTGCAATATCACGGTGTCGCCCCAGTCGATGATGGGCAGGCAGCAATGCGCCAGCCCCTCCTGTGTGCCGATCACCGCACAGACCTCTGTTTGCGGATCTATATCCACACCGTAGCGCCGCTCGTACCATTGCGAAGCCGCTATTTTAAGTTCAAAGAGATCGTCAATCGCATAAACATAATTCTCATCTCTCATCGCCTCATCCGCGATGGTCTGCTTGATGGCCTGTGTGGGCGCAATGTTGGGCGTGCCGACACTTAAATCGATCACATCCATGCCTTTTGCCTTGAGCGCCGCCTTTTCTTTGGCAAGCTCCGTAAAAATCCCTGACGATAAATCGTTCATGAGTGAAGATAATTTCATGATGCGTATTTGGCGCGACATGTCGTGCCGTTCCTCCTATGTCAGCGCGGCGAAGCCGAAACAGCCTTAACGCCGACCGTTATGTCCCGTTACTGCGGAATGCCGGTATACACCATGCCGCGTGTGGTATCCAGTGTGACGGTGGTGCCATTTTTCAGTATGCCCGTCGCGTTCTCCACATCGTAGAGCACAGGAATCCCAAGCGTTAGCCCCACAATCGCCGCATGGGAATCCATGCCGCCCTGCTCGGTGATAATACCGGATGCCTCTTTAAGCAGATCCATCAACGCGTTGCTCGTGCGCGGAATCACCAATATATCGCCCGGCTCAAAAAGCTCGCGGGCCATCTGCTCGTTTGCGGCCACGCAGAGCTTGCCGCTGATCGCCATGTTGTTATATCCCGTCCCTTTCACCAGCACATTGCCAACAATGTGCACCTTTAGTGTGTTGGTTGTGCCGCTGATGCCGATGGGGACGCCCGCCGTGATCACAACAACGTCACCACGCCCCACAAGCCCTGTCGTTTGGGCACGTTCTACCGCATGCTCAAACAGCATGTCCGTGTTCTCCTGCTCCTGCCCCAATACCGGACAGACACCCCAGGAAAGCGCGAGCTGATTGCATATCTTTTCGACGGGCGAGCACGCAATAATCGGAACGGCCGGACGGAAGCTGGAGACCATCGTGGCCGTGCGTCCTGATTTTGTAAAAGCAATGATCGCGCTGGCACCCAGGCTGTGCGCCGTCGAGCAGGTCGCGTGAGATATCGCGCTCGTGACGCTTGCGCAAAACTCGGGCAGCTTGTTGTTAAAACGCGTTTTATAGTGGATATTGTCTTCGGTTTTCTCGGCAATGCGCGACATTGTGACAAGGCTCTCGATCGGATGCTTGCCCATCGCCGTTTCGCCCGAAAGCATGATGGCGCTGGTGCCGTCGTATACGGCGTTGGCGACATCCGTCGCTTCGGCGCGTGTGGGGCGCGGGTTGTGGATCATTGAGTCGAGCATTTGTGTCGCTGTGATGACCTTGCGGCCCGCCGAATAGGCTTTTTTAATGAGCAGCTTTTGTATGCGCGGCAAATCAACGATATCCATTTCGACGCCCATATCGCCGCGCGCGACCATAATTCCCTCACTAACTTTGATGATCTCGTCGATATTGTTAACACCGCTCTCGTTTTCAATTTTGGCGATGATCTGAATGTTCTTGCCGCCGTTCTTTTCAAGTATCTGACGAACCTCAAGCACGTCCTGCGCTGTCCGGCAAAATGAAGCTGCGATAAAGTCCACATCGTTCTCGATACCGAAGAGAATATCGTTCCTGTCCTTTTCGCTGATATAGTCCATCTGCAGGTGGACGCTGGGCACATTGATGGACTTATTGTCCTTGAGCAGCCCGCCGTTGACCACGCGGCAACGGATGGCTTGAGGTGTAATCTCATCAGCTTCCAGCTCAATGAGTCCGTCGTCCAGCAGTATCCGCGTGCCCTTGGGAAGATCTTTCGTGAGCGACGGGTATGTAATGGCCACCCGTTTTTCATCGCCCTGCACGTCCTGCATGCACAGTTCAAACGTGGCGCCTTCAGCAAGCTCTGCACACCCGTTTTTAAAGCGCTTGACGCGTATCTCAGGGCCCTTTGTATCAAGCAATATGCCGATAGGCCGGCCGTATTCCGCCCGAAGCTTTTTGAGCAGCTCAATACGGATTTTGTGCGCGGCATGGTCCCCATGGCTGAAGTTGAACCGTGCTACATCCATGCCGTTTTCTATCAGCTGCCGCATTGGTTTTTCAGTATCCGTTGAAGGTCCGATTGTGCATATAATTTTCGTTTTTCTCATAAATTCTCCTCAATGATATTATAAATGAATTTGGAAATTAAGCAATGATAACCATGAAATAGCGTCCATTCATGTGCTTGCTGCTTTGAGAAACGACATATAAAATAAGAATACACCTCAAAGAAAGGCGAAGACTTATGTTGTACATCTTAACCGGTTATCTGATAG
>JAEWQS010000048.1 GCA_023399095.1 Bacillota bacterium | reverse complement strand
GATTCATATTTGCGGACGTCATCGATCCAATCAAAACCTGCGGGTACGCCGCACTGTGTGCAAAACTCGTCCCACACCGCGCCCCAAGGCAGTTGTCTTTCTTCCTCCATCAGCGCAAGCCGTGTGGTGTAATCGAAATTCTCTTCGGACTTCTTGATAGCCGGCAGTTCCAGCATACCAATCAGCAGCGCCTTTAGGAACGCGCGTGAACCGATCACCCATGCCGCAATACGGTTGATGCTGGCGTCGAAGAAGTCAAGCGCACAGAATATACGATCCAATCCAGAATTGACGCATTCGCGCGCAATCAGCTTGGTATCGTCGGTCAATGTCACGATATGGTCGCTGTCCCAGCGCACACCGCGAGACACATGCAGCAGTATGTTATCAAGATACAATAGCGCCGAGCTGATCTTATCGGATATCGTCTCTGTCGGATGATAGTGACCCGCATCAAGGCACAGCGCGAGGTTGTTCTTCACCGCGTAGCCCATGTAGAACTCAAACGAACCCGGTACAAAGCTTTCCGAACCAATGCCAAACAGCTTGCTCTCCACCGCATCCAAGAGATGTGCTTTATCGTATTTAGTTTCAAATATCTCATCGAGGGATTCCTTAAGGCGCTTGCGGTATGCCAATCTGTCTGCGGGCGTGTCCTTCATGCCGTCCGCGATCCAGATGTTGTTGACACACGGCACACCGAGCTGTTTGCCGAACTCCGCGCCGATTTCGCGCGTGCGCTTGCAGTGTTCAATCCAAAAACGGCGCACATCCTTATCGGGATGCGTTAATGACATATTGTCCTTAAACATCTTATGCGAAAAAATGGTCGGGTTAAAATCCATCCCGCAGCCTTGTTTCTTGGCCCAGTCCAACCATTTGGAAAAGTGCGATACATCGATGCGGTCGCGGTCAACCTTTTCTGCCGTAAACTCAGCGTACATGGCATGCAGATTGAGCTTCTTTTTGCCGGGAATCAGCGAAAACGCTTTGTCGATATCGCCCCTGAGTTCGTCACCTGTGCGCGCCTTGCCCGGATAGTTGCCCGTGGCCATGATGCCGCCCGTAAGTTCACCGCCCGATTCCAGTCCCGTCACGTCGTCGCCCTGCCAGCAGTGTATGGAAACCGGCACTTCTTTTATTGCCTGAATAACTTTTTCTGTATCAATCCCGAAGCTTTGATAAATCTTTTTTGCGTTTTCATATTGTTTTTTTAACTGAGCTATATTTTTCATTAATATCCCCCTTGCGTTCTAGCAGCGGCTGGATATCAAGTATCTACGCCGCTTTATTCACCCACTCTTTAATTTGAAAACGCGCGTTTTTGATGTTCGATATCCTCTGCGGCTGCGAGACCGAATTCCTCTAAATTATCTTCAACGTTCGAATTATTTTCGTCAAAAGGCTGCTACCGGTAACACCTGTTGCGCCAATATCAATCGGTACTCTCCCTATTTTATGGTTGTGTACCGACTGGAATACTTCTATGTGCGTCATTCGTCCGTCCTCCATGGATAAGCAATCGATATAGCACCCGAGCCAACATTTTTTATCGTCCCGTCCGGCCAGCGAATGGTGGCGGTTGAATTATGAGGCACAAAGGCGATCAAGTTCAGTTTTCCGTCTACAGCTTCCCATTTCACGCGCAATGTGCCGTATGGGGTATGCAGTGAGGCTTGCGCATAGGAAAAGCCTTTCTGTGGGCACGGGGTGATCCACACATGCTTATACCCCGGTCTCTCAGGATCCGCTTTCACGCCCGCAACTTCCTGATAAAGAAAGCTGCCGATAGACCCATACGCGTAATGGTTGAATGAATTCATCTCCGGGCTCCACATCGACCCATCCGGTTTAATGCCATCGATGTGCTCCCACATAGTCGTAGCACCTTGCAAGACCTGGTAGAGCCAGGAGGGGTATTCTTCTCTTGTCAGGAGCATATAGGCTGTGTCAGACTCGCCATTTTGGCTTAACGCATGAAGAAGAAAGGGGGTGCCGACAAAGCCGGTGGTCATATGCCCGCCAGCTTCGCGAATAAGTCCAGCCAGTGCGTTTGCCGTTTTTTTGACGCAGTGCTCTGGAACCAGTCCGAAAGCCAGCGACAGGGCGTGCGCTGTCTGCGTCCGTACAGTGAGGGTTCCGCCCTGCGTAAAATGCGCCCGCAGATATGCGGCTTTGATCGCATCGAACAGATCGGAATAATCTTTCGCGTCGGATGTATACCCGAGCGTTTTGGCCGCGTGGCTTAGCAGTTGCGTGGAATGCGCGTAGAAAGCCGTCGCGATGAGCACTTTCGGTGTCGCGCCGGTATAGCTTCCTTCCTCCGCGTCAAGCGCTACCCAGTCACCATAATGCTCGCCGCTGTCCCACAAGTTGCCGTTCGCTCTGACGCGGATATATTCTACCCAAGCCTTCATCATCGGATAGTGTTCACCAAGCAGAGTCAGATCACCGTAGCTTAAGTACAGTGTCCACGGGATGATTGTGGCCGCGTCTCCCCACGCACTGGACGAATGCGCCCCCAGCGGGAATTTGTCCGTTTGATCCTGAAGAATATCGGGAGCAACATATGGCACGCCGCCATCGGCGCGCTGATCTGTGGCAAGGTCCCGCAGCCACTTGCGAAAGAACGGGCGCGTATCATAGAGATGACAAGCTGTCATACAAAACGTCTGTGCGTCGCAGGTCCAGCCCAATCGTTCATCACGTTGGGGACAATCGGTAGGGATATCGATGAAGTTGCCGCGCATCCCCCAAATAATATTTTTTGCCAATCGGTTAATGAGCTCATGCGAGCAGGAAAACGTGCCGATAGGTCTCATGTCCGAGTAAACCGATACCGCAGTAAAACTGCGCGGGTCGATATCGCCCGGATACTCGTCTATACGGACATAGCGAAATCCCTGTGTTGTAAACAGCGGCTCATAGGTTTGTTCTCCACCATGGCAAATATATTCCACGCGCTGCCGCGCGGCGCGCAGATTCTCCGTGTAGAAATTGCCTTGCGCATCAAGCGCCTCCGCGTGGCTCAGGATCACGCGATCTCCCGTCCTGCCGCATACGTCAAAACGAACGAAGCCGACAATATTCTGACCAAAATCGAGTACTCTTTCGCCGGCAGGCGTGGTGATAATTCTTTCCGTTATGAAGGTTTCCTGACGGCGCACTGGGATGCCGTCATCCGGTATGAGCCCGGAAAGCCCCCTATTCAGCACAGTGACAGGTTTCCAATCGGTGGGATGTTCCAACCGGGCGTCATAGATTTCTCCGTGATACCATTCCGCGAAAAGCAAGGGGCTTTCTGCCCACTGCCAAGAGTTATCCGAAATGATCACCTGATCCTTTTTTCGCTCATTGGCGAGATGAAGCTGGCCCCAGAACGCCCTTTGACTGCCATATTGACAAGGCTCGTTGCGAAACGCGAGCTCTCCTTTATACCAGCCGTTGGCAATCCAAACGATCAGCGTGTTTTCACCTTCTACGAGTAAGTCTGTGACATCGTACGTCTGATAGAGCAACCGGCTCTCGTAACTCGTCCAACCCGGCGCGAATAAACGATCTCCCACCCGATGCCCATTGATTTGTGCGAAATATGTACCCAGCGATGATGCGTACAGCCGGGCGTTTTTTACAGGCTCCGTTATCAAAAAGCTTTTCTTCAGCAGCTTTACCCGTGCGTCAACGGGGCTGTCATCCGGTGCGATCCACTGAGCACGCAAATCCGCCGTGTCGGGCGCCATTTCGAACCAAGCCGTTTTGCTCCAGCCAGAGGCATCACCGGTCGAGCCGGTAACGCGAACACGCCAATAGTATTTACACCGTCCAATGAGTTCAGGTCCATCATACTGCGTATATACGGATTCTTCGGAGCTACGTTCGCCGCTGTCCCAATGAATTCGTTCGAATCGCTCGTCTTCAGACACCTGTATTCGTACACCTGTCTGCATTATGTTTGTGCGATCGGATTCCAAAATCCAACTAAAACGCGGCTTCTTACAGCAGAGCCCCAGCGGATTCTTCAAATATTCGCATCGAAGCTGAGAGGCATTGAGCATCTTACTCCTCCTTTTTTAGATATTCATCCTTAACAAAGCTGGCTTTCCCAAAGCTGATAATATTCGCTGCCGATGCGGGAAAGAAGCGTATGGGGATTTCCCCGTTCAACGATAGCACCATCCCGAAATACGAGCGTCTCATCAGCCAGATGGCCACATGTCAGTCTATGTGAAACAATCATCACGGCTTTTTCGCGAGTCATCTCATGAAATTGTTCGTAAAACACGCATTCCGATAGCGGATCCAGCGCGGCGGTCGGCTCATCCAGCACCATGAACGGCGCGTCGCGATATAATGCTCTCGCAATGGCGATCTTTTGCGATTCACCCCCGGAAACGTCTATGCCCTTCTCATCATAGGATCTGTACAGAGGGGTATTAAGCCCAAGCTGCAGCTTAGACAAACGTTCTTGAAAGCCACAGCGTCTGAGCGCAGCCTCTGCTCGTTCCATTTCCGGCTGGCCAGCGCCAACATTTTCCCCGAGTGTAAATGGTAATAGTCTGAAATCTTGAAACACTATACTGAACAGGTCGCGATAAGCCTTGGGCTCATAGAGTCTGGCCTCGGTGCCATCGAGCAGAATGCGGCCCTCTGTGGGTTCAATCAAACCGCACATTAATTTAATCAGTGTGCTTTTTCCGCTTCCATTCAGCCCAACCAGGGCGATATGACTATGACCCCCAACCGTAAAAGAGACATCTTTTATTGCATAATCGCTGCGTCCCGGGTACCGGTATGACACATGCTCAAAGGCGATTTCATGTGTCGGCTGGCATTTAAGCGGTTGCGATTCAGTTTTTTTGGCAGTACCCGATTTTAAATAATCCAGCGTACTTTTTTGCCGGGCAGCCGCAAGGGACAGCGATGCGGAGGCAGCGGCAAGTCGCGAAAGACTCGTTGAAACGCTCGCGAACGCCGCGATATACAGCATGACTGAACCAACGGGCAGCGATGCGGCAGCGGCCCGCAAGATGATAAACACGCTGGCCGCCAGTTGGATCAGCCCAATGATCAAACTTCCCGCGAATCCCCCTGTCATATGCAGAATCGCATATCGCGATATCCAGCTTTTTTTCTGATCGTATTTTTCATCCACATGCTTTCGGATAAGTCCATCGGCGCGGTAGAGGTGGATATCCTTCACATCAGCTACGTTGAGGCTTTGCCAGATGAAATGGCCAAAAAACGCACCGGAAGTCGTATACTCGTCGATCATTTTCAAGTTGCGCCTATTAATCATGCGCGCATGGATGACAGCCGACATCAGGCTGAGCAGGCTGATAAATAAAACGATTAGAAAAACAGAAACATCTCCGATTGATACGAGCATAGGAAGCAGTAAAACGATCCCTGTCAAAACACCCAGAATGCCGTCCAAAACGCTCTCTGTCTGACGGATTACACTCTGAAATCCGACTCCCCATTGTCGGTCGTTGTGCATACGGGAGCGACATTCACCAACAGCAGGACTCTCCAAAATTTCATAATCCATATTCATCGTCGTCCGACCGACTTCCATACCAAACTCGCGCACCAGACGATCCGATGCGATGGTCTTTTGCTGTTGCAGATAAGAGCGCAGCACTTGAGCAGCGCCCAATAAACTGAGTCCAACAATAACTGTCATCATCAACGTTTCATGCGCGTCATTCGTGGTAAGTCCGTTTATAATCTTTGCCGAGAGCGCGGCGCTCCCACCGACGATAACCGCATTCAACAGAGGGCACAACAGCACCAACACCATTGCCTTATGGCTTTTCGAATAAGCGTAGGCCAGAATCTCTCGAATTGCATAAAACTTCATAACGGTATACCCTCAAGCGTATGCTGCGGTGTCTGGCTCGTTCCATGCCGCTTGTGCACGGTACATGCGAGCATAGCGGCCACCAATATCCATCAATTCGTCATGGTTTCCACTTTCGATAGCAGCGCCGTCTTCCAACAGGACAATACGGTCGCAATAGCGGGCATTTGCGAGCCGATGTGATATAAATACGACTGTTTTTTGAGAACCCAGATTTCGGAATGAGCGGTATAGCTCGCTTTCCGAAGGCGGATCCAAAAACGTGCTGGACTCGTCGAGCAGCCAGACCGGCGCGTCCTTGTATATCGCACGCGCAAGAAGCAATTTTTGGCGCTGTCCGCCAGAAAATACAATTCCATCCGCGTCTATCTCTTTTGAAAGCACCGTTTGCATACCTTGTGAAAACTGATTCACCGTTTGCTCAAGCCCAACCTTCTGAAGGCAATCCGCAACACGGCAATAATCAGTTTCTGATTCCGGCTGCAGCGACACATTTTCAGCAATGGAAAACGGAAATATAACTGCATCCTGAAACACGACTGAATAAAACGAAAGCTGCGTCTGCTTATCCAGCGCTGTCGCGGGCATGCCATTAATGAAGATCGCGCCGCTTTGTGGCACATACAATCCGCAAAGCAGCTTGATAAGCGTTGTCTTGCCGGCACCATTGAGTCCGACGATCGCCAATTTTTCACCGCGCCGTATCGTCAAGTTAAGGTGCTCGATGAAAGGATTTTCCGAATCCTCATAAGTAAAGCACACGTCGCGCAGTTCAATAGAATCCAGTTCAGGCGGCGACCCTTTGCGCTCCAATACAGAATCGTCCTTCACCGCGTTGTCAAGAAACGCGCGCAAATCATCCATGAACAAGCTTGCACGTTTGAGTTCATTGATTTGCAATATAATGTTTCCTGTAAATGCTGAAAATCCTGCCACAGCTCCAATGTAAACGGAAAAAGCTGCTACGGAGATATCCCCAACCACTACGCGCCAGATAAGATATAGATAAGTACCAATATCCCGAATAAGAAACAGCGTCACACTGACAGCAGCAGCCCAAAAGTTTCGGTTTCCAACCATTCGGCTGATCGCGGTATATTGTGCGAGTATCCCGTTCCATACAGTCTGAATCCAGCGGGACATGGCGTACATGCGGATATCCTTGCCATAGGAAGGATTGGCCGCAATGCTCTCGATGATGAACATCTTCTTTTCTTCATCGGCCAGCTTGCCCCTATTCTCCTGTTCAAACATCCGCGCCCGCTTCATGACGGCGTACTGCAAAATTGAAAGCACCGCGAGCGCCGCCATGACAATCGGATTCAACTGCACCAAAACGCTCGAATACAGAATAAAGCATAGCGTACCCGTTATAAAAGACTGACCGGTCGTTACAAGGGACGTCACGCTTGCTTCGGAGCCGCCCACTAAGGTACGCCTGGCACGCTGGTACTCCGTCTGGCCCCTAGAGCTTTCGATTCTTTGGTAGTCACGGTCAAGCGCGCTGTAAAATAGCTTTTTCAGATAATGCATATTTAAATCGCCGAGGTAGACGTATCGCGCGGAAGTCGTCGAAGCCAAGGCCGCACCAGAGATGACGGACAAAAGCAATAAAAGCGCGACTTTACCGATAGTCGCATGTGTCTCGGCGGGCTGTGTTAAAAACTCGATAATTACCTTTGGTAAAAACAGCGTTACCGCTGGCGTTATGCAACCGAGCAGCGTCTCCGCCGACAAGCATACGAGCAACGACCTATACTCGCGCCTGATATCCTCGAGGATAAACCGAATGTTTTCAAACACAGTGTGTTTTGGCGAAGGATCTTGTTCCATGCGCTCCTCTTACTATCGCTTTATATGTGGGTTTGCTTTTTGGCGCGTGGGGCATCCACATCGCGCGGAATGCCCCACGCACAACGGAGGCGGCCGATTTCTTTTAGGGTTGGTTACCCGCCTAACATCATAGAGCTCAACTGCTGAGTCTATTTGGTGGTCTTATTATCACGTAACATATCCCGCCTGGTCCCATACAGTCGCACGGATTGTAGACGACGTAGCACGGTTCAAAATCTGATGTATTGTGTGCTTGGCCATTTGAATTATTCGGATTGAGCATGCAAATATGTTTTGACATCATTTCACCTCCTGACTTGAAATATTGAGCGGACTGATTCGGCCGCCCGCCATCGGTGTCAAAACAGAGCTAAGGCTCACAAGCCCACCTGTTCGGCCACCGAAAATTGGTATTGGTTGTATCGGACGAAGCCCATATCGAATACTTCCTTGATCTGCTCCTGGCTCAGCTCGGATTTCATTTTGGAATAAATCCAGATCGTCCACTTGAGTTTTTCACGTGCGAAGTCACACCGGTGTGGCAATACCGGACGATCAGTACCATAGTTCAGAATGGCCTCGGCGGGACAGTCTCCAGCGCAGAAGTAACGCGCCCAGCAGGTTCGGCAGTCGTCCTTCTCGTCAGAGGAGAGCGGAACATAGGGCTGATATGTCGAGAGGATGTCGGGGTCAAGCACCGAGCCGAGACTCTGCCCCGGTTCACCCACCAACCGCTGGCAGGCATAAATATCGCCTTCCGCAGAAATCGTCAAGGAACCGCCGCCCATGCTGCAGTGATATCTGCGCGTTATACGTTCCATAAGCTGCTGAATCTCGCTCAGGTAGGCACGGTACAGCACCGGTTCGCGGTTTTTCATCTTTTGCCACATGGCTTTGACAAACTCGCCGTATTCCTTTAGAAAAGCTTTGTTGTTCCGCGTATCGATTTTCTCGTTGGCATCCATCTGCTGGGTCGACTGGCTAGCGGGCTCCATGTGGCAAAATTGAAGCGGGAGCGAGTCGAAATATTTCATGATTTCCACGAGGCTGGAGTGTTCTGCCGTCGTCGTGGCACGGCAGCCAAAGTAGATGTTTTTTAGCTCAGAAAGCCTGTGCAGGTTGCGTACAATCGTATCGCACGAGCCGGATCCGTCTGCCATGGGACGCAGTGTATCGTTCACTTCCTTCGGGCCGTCCAGACTGACCATGATTGCGAATTTATTTTCCTCAAAACATACCAAAAGTTCATCGTCCAAAATCGTGCCGTTGGTGGTGATTCCATATACCACGCTTTTTCCCATCTCCGCCGCCTTGGCGTTCGTATACCGAACGGTATGCAGAACGACGTCCTTATTCAGAAGCGGTTCGCCTCCGAAAAAATAAATTAATAAATAGGGCATCTCCGTTTTGCTTATGAGGAAGTCCACAGCCTTTTCCGCAGTTTCGCGGGTCATCATCTGCTGACCGGTGTGATACGCGCCATGGTCCGCGAAGCAATAAGTGCACCGCATGTTGCATGCTTGTGCGACGTTCAGGATGACTATCGAGGGGTTAAGCGGAAACGCAGGTGAAATCGCTTTCGGTGCCTCGGGCGCTTCTACGTCACGCAAAAGGCCAAGCTCTACGAGACCGTCGAACAGTTCCTCCGCATCCGCCGGGTCTTCCGCCTGAAGATCCGCGAGCGCCATTTTCTTTGTGAACGGCTCTTTTGCCGAAAGCAGCTTCTCAGTCATATCATCAATGTCATACACGCCACAATTGTCTGGCTCCACTAAAAACCGTTCACCCTCCAGAGAAAACATGTAAAGTTCTTTGGGTATGTATTGAGTCATGATTTTGTCCATCCTTTCGTTCGTAATGGTTCTTATTCCTTCACCGCACCGCCCGTCAGCCCGGCGATGATCTGTTTAGAGAACAGGAAGAACACCACGATCACAGGAACGAGCGCCACCGTCACTGCCGCGAAAACAAGATGCCAGTTTTCAAGAAAATTGTTCATATATCGGTAAACGCCCAGCGTCAGTGTGCGTACGCCCTCCTTGGTCAAGAATACGAGCGGCATATAAAAGTCGTTCCACATCGTTACAAAGCTGATGAGCCCGACCGTAGACAACACAGGCCGCGCCATCGGCAGTATGATGCTCCAATAGATACGAAACTCGCTCGCTCCGTCGATGCGTGCGCACTCGATGAGCGCGTCCGGTACCGTACGCAAAAAGTTCGACAGCACGAATACGGCAAACGACATGTTGGCCGCGTACAGCAATATCAGCCCGAACAGGTTGTTAATGAGATCCAGCGAGCGCAGTATTATAAACAGCGGCAGTATGCCCAACTGGATTGGGAACATCAGCCCCATAATGAAGTATGTCCGTATGCCGTTGCGGCCTTTGAAGCGGAACTTGGAGAGTCCATACCCCGCCATGGAGGAAATGAACAGCAGCAGCGCCACACCGCCCACGGTCAGTATGGTGCTGTTGATGAAATACAACCAGAATTTATCCTGGAGCAGCACCTGCTCATAATTATCCAATGTAAACGACTGGGGAAATCCCAGCGTATTGTGAACCAAGTCGCTTTTGGTCTTAAAGGACGAGAGCACGGTGATGAGTATCAGCGCGACTGCGATCAGCGTATAGAGCAGCAGCACCACGGTAAAAAAGTTTTTCACAATGCGCGACGCCCGGGTATCGGTGATAGAGTAAGTACGTTTCATTTGCCTTCCCTCAGTCATTGAACTTGAAGCGCTTGAGTAGTTTCGAAAGCATCAGGGAGATACTGAAAATAATCACGAACATCGTGACGCTGATGCACGCACCGAAGCCCAGCGAGGTCTCTCCGAAGTACGCGCTTCCAAAAGTACTGCGGTAGAAAAACTGGTTTACAAAGTCGATCGAGTTATTAATACCGCCCTGAGGCCCGCCAATTAAAAACGGAATATCGAATATCGTCAGCCCCCAAATCACGCCCAGCACGATGTTGGTGGTAAACGATGGCCCCAGCATCGGGATCACGATCCTTGTGAAACGCTTCCATTCCCCTGCTCCATCAATCACGCTGGCCTCAATGATCGTCTTGGGAATATCCTTCATGTTGGCGTAGAAGATCATCATGCCCGCGCCGACGCTTTGCCACAATATCACCATGACAAGCAAAACGAATGCGATTTTGGGATCCCCGAACCACGCGCCTTTCAGGTCGGCGCGGCCCACCAGTCCCAATAAGTTGTTCAGTATGCCAAGGTTCGGGTCGAACACGATCAGCGTAAAAAATCCGATGATAGCCGTGCTGATGACGTAGGGCAGAAAGATCATCAGTCTGAAATACTTGCCGCCGCGGATTTTTATATTCAGCAAATACGCGAACACGAGCTGTACAGCCAGTATGATCGTCACCACACAGAGCGTAAATTTAAGGTTGTTGCCCAGTGCGTTTAAGAATATCTTGGATGTCCGAGGGTCGGTCAAAAGCCTCACATAGTTATCCAACCCCACAAATTTCATAGAACCGATACCCGACCATTCGTGAAAGCTCAAATAGATGGCGAACAGAATGGGGACAATTACGAAGATGGAATACAGTACGATTCCGGGGGATATAAATTGCAGGTATGGTCTTTTTTTAAAAAATTTCATATCTACCTCTGCGAGTTAAAAGGACAGTAACCGCCCACGGCGAGGGCTTCGCAGCCTGTGGCGCAGCGCGGCTACCGTCCTTTCCGCCATGTTTACTGCATTAACGCATCAAGCGAATCTAAGAACTCTTGGGGCGTCAAACTGCCCGACAACACCTTGGTGGCGTCTTCCTCCATGATCTGACCCGGATTTCCGTCTTCGCTGGCGAAATCGCCCAGTATGCTATAAAAGCTCTCCACCAGTATGTCATGAAGTGTCATTTCGGCAATAACGGGATCTTCCGAGACCACATCCGGCAGACCCGGCACAACATTAAGCGCCTTGACCCAAATGGTCTGGCCTTTCACGCTGGCGAGGAACTGCGCAAACTTGACTGCAGCTTCCGGATATTCAGTGTTGGCCGATACCGACATACCACAGGCGTACGTCACGATCATCGGCCTTGTGCCGTCCTTCGCGGGCAACTGAAATGCACCGTAATTAAGATCCGGATTGTTGCTTGCGAATGTGGAAACGTTCCAGGACCCGGTCATGGTCATGGCTGCCTCGCCCTTGGAGAACGCCAGCAGTTGACCGCCCTCGTCAACGCCCAGGTATCCGGCTCCGAAATATCCTTTGTTGCCCCACTCAATCATCTTTTCCCATACTGCAGCAACGCGCGGGTCGTTTACCCTGGCTTCGTTTTTTGCCGCCGCCTGCAGCCAGTCGGGTTCCATAGCGGCAAGGATAGGCTCAAACGTGAACAGCGTGCTCCAGAAGAAGCTTCCGCCCAGCGCCAAAGGCACATACCCCGCGTCCAGTATGGTCTGCATATTCGCTTCAAACTCGTCAAGCGTTTTCGGTACGCTGAGGCCCAGTTCCTCAAAGATATCCTTGTTGTAGTACACGGCACGCGTATCGACGGTGGCTCCGGGCGTGGAGTAGTAATGTCCATCGATATCCACCAGCTTCATCGCCGCTTCAGGGAAGATCGAATAGTCCACCTTGTCCGTGAGATCCATCAGCACGCCTTGGCTTGCATAATCCCCGTAATTAGACGTCGCGGTGCCGTTGGTCCAGAACAGGTCCGGCGCCTCGCCCGCCTGAATGGTAGTCGCGAGCAGATTGTAATACTGGTCGGCTGTCTTGATCTCGTATTCCACATCAATATCTGGGTTTTCCGCCTCAAACGCTTCGATCAACTGTTTGAGCGGCTCTTCAAACTGTGGCGTATGCTCCCAGATAAGCAGTTTCGCCTTCTCCGTTGATGGCTGTGAAGATTGTGCATCGGCAGTATCTGCAGTATCCGCAGTATCTGCATTTTTATCCCCCGAATTTGGGGAATCTGTCGTCGCCGACGGCGTGCATCCCAAGGTCAGGAACGCAACAGATAACAGCACCAGCAACATCGCAATAAACTTGAACGACTTCTTCATAGGCAAACCTCCTGAATTTTTAATGAACTGAGCAACAGGAACCGCATGCGGCACTCGAAGCAATTAAAATATTAAATTCTGAAATACGGCTCTCATTTCAGCTTGTAAGTAAATACTATAGATTTGAGCTAAGGCATTCAATGCAGATTATTAGCAGGTTGTTTCAAAAAAAAATACTGATTCACAATTGTGGTTTTCAGGTTCAAAATCTTCACTTTTTCCGGTATTCACCGATGGTCATTCCGGTGGTCTTTTTGAACACACGTACGAAGTAGTTTGCGTTGTTAAAGCCTGTTCTTTCCGCAATTTCGTCCACGGACAACCGCGATCCAGCCAATAGCTTCCGCGCGTGGCTGATGCGCACATCGTTGAGATAGTACACAAAGCTTTTATCCATCCTTTCCCTGAACAGCTTACACAGGTAACTCGGATTGATATGAAACGTCTCAGACAGCAGTGACAGCGTAATGGGCGAAGCGTAATGGTTATCGATATATTCCACCACACGTTGCAACGCCGCATCACTGTCTTTGAGGCTCTTCACGTAACACATCGCGCTGTCCACAATAAACTGCACATAGTGGCGGACAGTATCGCAATTATCCATTCCTTCCAGCATGCTGCGGTCGACCACGGCATCTGCGGGCAGGCTGATAAACGTTGCGTTATAATAGGAAAACAGGTAGTCTTCCAGTTTGTATAGGAAGCCCTGCATGTTCTGCACCAGCTTTCGCGGTGAAAGCGCATTCTCCCGTGCATGCGATATATACGCCTCCATATCAGCCTGAAAACCGGCGCGCCATTCATCGCTCTGCAGATCGATGGGCCGGGTGTGGAAAACGGCGTGCTGCTCCGAATTCAGCGTTTTTCGATCCGCGAAGAAGAATAAAGAATGGGCGGTATCATAAAACGCCGCTTCCGCCGCGCTTCCCGCCTGTTCCACGGCAGCCTGAATCGTATCCGGACTGGGGCATGGATCGCTTACCGCCAGATAGACGCGCTCGTTAAAATAGTTCAGCATATTGGCATACAGGTGTTTTTCGGCCAGCGCCGCCTTTTCCTTCGTGACCTCGCGGTTATCTCCGCTGCCCAGCGCGATATGAAACAGAATATCCTCCCCGCGCCGGAACACCTGTCCGATCCGATTTGAGTTGATAATTTCAGTCACCACGTCCAGCACGACCTTTTTATCCGCGCTGCCGTTTATACGGGTGAACCGTTCATACTTTGCCCTGAAGCCGATCTTCGCAACGGTGCAAGGCCCCTCCGGCCATTGCGGCATCTCATTCAGAGAAATTTCTATGGGGGCTTCACATCGGTTTGCCGCCGTTTTCCGCAGGTGGATATACGTCTTTTTGATCTCGGCAACAAGCTGCTGCTGCGTTACCTCGTGCTTTAGCAGGTAGGCATCCGCGCCCAGCGCGAAGGCATCCCGCGCGTACTCAAAACTGTCGTGGCAGCTCAGCACAATAATACCCATGGGATAGAGGCAGTTCACACAATGGCGTATCAGTTCCACGCCGTTCATTTGCGCCATTTTGATGTCGGTAATCAGTACGTGGATGCTGTTTCGGCTTAGAAAGTCCATCACATCCTTCGCGTTGGAGAACGTCCCCGCAACCTCCATCTCCTCGCCTGCACTTTCAATATACGATTTGATCCCCTGCCTGACGAGCACCTCGTCATCCACAATCGCGATTCTAATCATTGATTATTCTCCATCTCCGAATTTCGCACAACCGGCAGGCGCATGGTGACCTTCGTGCCCTCCCCCACCCTGCTGTCGACCTCCACGCCGTATTTTTCTCCGTACTCGAGCCGGATGCGCTCGCATACGTTGGCCAGTCCAACATGCCCCAGTTCCATGGGCTTGCCGTCTTCTGATATCCCCCTGATGTCAAAACCCTTCCCATTGTCCTCCACAGTCAGAATGAGTGCATCCCCCTGCAGCGCGGCAGCGATTCGTATCAACCCGTTTTGCTCGTTCGCAATGCCGTGCAGAATCGCGTTCTCTACGATGGGCTGCAGCAGCAGCTTGCCTACCACGCAGTCGAGTGTATCCGGATGGATCTCGTACTGAACGTCGAAATTCATGTAGCGGATTTTTTGGATATCGAGATAGCTTTCGATCAGGGTGAGTTCCTCGCGAAACGTCACAAAATCGCGGTTCTGGGCCACGCCTTTCAGAAATGTGATCATGGCCTGAAGCATTCGCCGGATGTTTTCCTGCTTGTTCATCTCCGCAATCCATTTGATCGAATTCAGCGTATTGTAAATGAAATGGGGCGATATCTGCATGGAAAGCGCCCTGACTTTAGCGTTGTTCTTGGCCGCCTCCTCGTTTTTGACCTCTTCCATCAAAGCGGTGATCTTGCGTACCATATCATTGAAGTTCTTCCCCAGCAGACGGATCTCCTCGTCCCCGTCCATCGTTACCGATACTTCCATCTGACCTGAGGCGAAGTCGTTGATAGCCAGTGACAGCCTCTGCACCGGTTTGACAACGTTTCGATTTAGCACCGTCACCAACAGTATAATGAGCCCCGCATAGAGCGTGATTATAACCAATATGATGGACTGAATGGCACGCACACCCATAAGTATGGTGGCTTCCGGCGTGATATTGATGTATACCCAGTCGTTCTCGCTAGAGGCTGAATAGACGATCAAATGCTGCTCACCGCCGATATCCACCACCTTAGAGCCCTGCCGGTCCGTCACGATATCCATAAAGCTGTCGGGCAGGCCGCCGCCTCCCGTAACATTGATGAGCGCGTCGTCCGACGATATAATGACGCTGGTCGACCCGTCCGATAACGCCCCCTCGTCGTAAAGACTATTAAAAAACCGTTCGTTGATAAAAAGCCAGATGATACCGATTTGCTTATTATCCTTCCGAATGGAGCGCGCCGCGACAAACGCATTCTCCTTGTTACCATATATGCTGACAAAACGCTGCGTCGGTATCCACACCATCTTCCCTTTGTTCGCTTCGACCTCATCCTGATAGACGTTAAAGAAAGTAGTGATCGCCTGATAACTTTTATCCGTCAATATCATTTCATCCTGCATTGTCACATACGCACTCGTCAGGTTTGCATCGGAATTGACGCAGGAATTCAGGTATTCACGGATCAATAATCGCTGAGCTTCGGTTTTTTCCCGGGCTCCGATCGCGCTGATCAGCTCGGTATTATAATAAAGCTGCATGGTCAGTTCGCTGTATCTATTCAAGTTCACGCTAATGTTTTTGTTGATCTGGATCAGCACCTGTTTTTTCGCATCGATCGCTGTGGCGTTCGTACGCGTGGAATATATACTTAAAATAGAAAAAAAAGCAATCATAGACGGAACCACAATCAGCAGAAGAATGGTCAAAATAATCCGTTTCTTGATCGTTCTTCTGGTGAATTTTCCTCTCATGTGCGCTCCCCCTCGACGTCTGATGTCCATGTTTGGTTGTATACATCGACCCAACGCGAACTAATTAACTGCAAAGCTTATGGAATAACCTGAAATATACGAAGCGTCAGTATGATAATATCTATATTATAACATGCATAAAATGGTTTTCAATGTTGGGTGCATCAAATAATGGTGTATTTCATCTAAAAAATGTAGTATGAGCTTTTCTTTCAGCTTCTATGGCAAAGGATTATGCAGAGAATCAACGAAATACTATTATTACCATATACCAAAATGGCTTGAAAAAGCACGCAACTATATTGGTGCGCCCAACCAATACCGCAAGTTTTTATAGGTCTGCTATCAGCCAGGCTAAAGATGTGCGCATTCTGACGCCGCACTGCAGCCGGCATACATACATATCACATCTCGAAGCAGTTATACCGGTTGTCAGCGGCCAGAGCACGCAAGCCGCCACCATAATCCTATTCATACCGGCAAAGCCCATGGATCGCCACCGCGAGCATGACCGAATCGTTACTAACGGGCGGCATAAATGCTATAGGCACACCAAAGACATACAATGTAAAAATCGAAAAATTAAAAAAGCGCCGAAGCCTTAGTATTCATCGGCACTTTCGCGGTGACCCACCAGAGATTCGAACTCCGGATACTTTGATTAAAAAGTCTCGCATGTATCGCTATCACATGAGCGCATAATAAAGGCTTTTTCATCGTTTTATGGTGCTTATACTGCACATCATGCATATCCGTTGGCACACCTGTTGGCACACAGATTTCAAGCAAATAAGACTGTAAATACGAGTCTTTTTGTCTAAAGTGACTGAGATTAATGCAATTTAATATTATCTTCTCCTGGTAAAACACAACCGTTTAAGAAAAGGACTAAAATTCCTATATAAATACAGAAGAAAATCTGATGAATCACTTTTTCTTCTTATACCATATCACCATAATCCCTAACGATACACCTATAACTAAAACACCCACCGCTATCCAAACAAGCATCGAAACAAATCCAGACCCGCTACCTGCTGTGCCAACCTGCCAGGTATCATCTGATAAATCAATCAGATAATTGCCCAAAGGTGTATTTTCTTCATCCAGCGCAATTAGCACAATCTCCCCACTCTCGTTCAAATCACCTTGGCTGATTGGCAGCTCAAGCGCCTTTTGTGTCGTATCGATTTGTATGATCTCTCCGGACGGGAGTTGAATTGACGCTGTGCCTTCGGGCAAATCGTCAATGTTGATAGTGGCAATGATCATGCCCATTGACTCTTCCGCCTGTATGGAAAGTGGCTTTAGCGTCACAGGCAAGGTAGCCACTGGTTTGGGTATCACATCTGCATCTCTATATTTAGCCGTCAATGTCACGTCATGGTCTGGCATCGTAAACGTAGTGTCGGCATTGCTGGCGTCTTCAAACGTGCCGCCACGGCTGCTTGCCCACCTGTCAAAAACCTTCCCGGACGGCGCTTCATCGGCTGTGATTGATACCCGTGTTCCCGCTTCATATGAGCCGCTACCCGAGCCACTTACTAAAGTCAGCGAATAGACAGGTGCCCATGCGGCGTATAACGTCATGGTCGCGCCGTTCTTCGATGTGAGGTTAATCACGTTTTGTTCGTCGGTATAGACAGCCGCACCACCTGCCTCTGTTGCCCAGCCAACAAAGGTGTAGCCCGTCCGTGTGAAACCGTTAGCCGTCAGCGTTTTTGCCTCGTCGTAGGTGTGGCTGCTCGAATCGGTGCTGCCCGAGCCGTCGTTAGCCTCGTAATTGACTGTGTAGGTATGCGGTGTCCACACGGCGTACAGCGTCACCGTTACGCCGTCCGCTGGCGTATGGTTATTTATACTCTGTCCGTCGGAATAGACGACCGCACCGCGCGCACTGGTTGCCCAGCCCGCAAAGGTGTAACCCGTCCGTGCGAAGCCATTCGCTGTCAGCGTTTTTGCCTCATCATAGGTGTGGCTGCTCGAAGCGGTGCTGCCCGAGCCGCCGTTGGCATTATAGTCTATCGTGTAGGCATTAGCCCTCCACACGGCGTACAGTGTCAACGCCTCGCCGTCCTCCGATGCAAGGTTTAATACGCTCTGTCCATCTGCATAGACGACCTCACTGACCGCATCGTTTGCCCAGCCCATAAAAGTGTAGCCCGTCTTAGTAAAGCCGTTGACCGTCAGCGTTTTTGCCTCATCATAGGTGTGGCTGCTTGAAGCGGTACTGCCCGAACTACCGTTAGCATCGTATCTGACCGTGTAGATGTGCGGTGTCCACACGGCGTACAGCGTTACCGTTACGCCGTCCGCTGGCGTATGGTTATTTATACTCTGTCTGTCGGAATAGATGGCCGCACCGCGCGCACTGGTTGCCCAGCCCGCAAAGGTGTAACCCGTCCGTGCAAATCCGTTGGCCGTCAGCGTTTTTGCCTCATCATAGGTGTGGCTGCTCGAAGCGGTGCTGCCCGAGCCTCCGTTGGCATCGTAACTGACCATGTAGGTATTAGCCCTCCACACGGCGTACAGTGTCAACGTCGCGCTGTCCTCCGATGCAAGGTTTATTACGCTTTGCCCATCTGAATAGACGACTTCACCGTCCGCATCGTCTGCCCAGCCCATAAAAGTGTAGCCAGTCTTTGTGAAACCGTTGACCGTCAGCGTTTTTGCCTCGTCATAGGTGTGGCTGCTCGACTCGGTACTGCCCGAGCCGCCGTTGGCGTTATAGTCTATCGTGTAGGTGTTGGCCGTCCAAACGGCATACAGCGTCACCGCGACGCCGTCTTCCGGTGTGAGGTTTGATACGCCCTGTTCGTCCGAATAGCTGACTGGGCCGGACGCGTCGTTTGCCCAGCCCGCAAAAGTATAACCCGTCCGTGTGAAGCCGTTGGCCGTCAGTGCTTTGGTCTCATCATAGATGTGGCTGCTTGAAGCGGTGCTGCCCGAACCGCCGTTGGCATCGTAGTCGATCGTGTAGGTGTTGGCCGTCCACACGGCGTATAGCGTCACCGTCGCACCGCTTACCGACGCAAGGTTGCTTACGCTATCTTCATCCGCATAGACGACCGCGCCACCCGCACCGGCTGCCCAGCCCATAAAGGTGTAGCCCGTCCGTGCGAATCCGTTGGCCGTGAGCGTTTTCGCCACATCATAGGTGTGGCTGCTTGATTCGGTGCTGCCCGAGCCACCGTTGGTATTATAGTCGATCGTGTAGGTGTTGGCCGTCCACACGGCGTATAGCGTCACCGTCGCACTGGCTTCCGACGTCAGGTTTGATACGCTCTGTCCTCCGGAATAGACGACCGTACCGCCCGCACTTATTGCCCAGCCCGAAAAGGTATAGCCCGTCTTTGCAAAGCCGTTGGCCGTGAGCGTTTTTGCCTCGTCGTAGGTATGGCTGCTCGAATCGGTGGTGCCCAAGCCGCCGTTGGCATCGTAACTGACCGTGTAGGTATGCGATGTCCACACGGCGTACAGCGTCACCGACGCGCCGTCCTCTGACGCAAGATTTAATACGCTTTTTTCATCCTCATAGACGACCCCGCCATCAGCACTGGTCGCCCAGCCCGCAAATGTGTAACCTG
>JAEWQS010000026.1 GCA_023399095.1 Bacillota bacterium | reverse complement strand
CGAACACGCTGAACATTGGGTGACCATGTTCTTCTGGATTTTCTGTTGGAATGGCTGACAGTGTTTCCCGATACGATGCCCTTGTTGCAAACCTCGCAGTATTTTGCCATTGTCTTTACACCTCTCTTTTTGCCCAAAAATA
The DNA here is from genome assembly GCA_023399095.1 of Bacillota bacterium. Lineage (GTDB taxonomy): Bacteria > Bacillota > Clostridia > Christensenellales > SZUA-584 > SZUA-584. The sequence goes on along the minus strand of JAEWQS010000026.1, from coordinate 24,997 downwards.
GCACGAAAAATATTTTAACATTGAAGATGCCATTTTGCAAGACAAAATCTTAAATTTTCATTTCAATTGTTTGAAATCGCTTGACGCCACTTCAAAAACGCGATAGATTAAATTCGCCGGATTTTTACGGTAATGAATGCAAGGAGGCTTTTCGATGGCTGTCGTACAGCAAAAATCATTCGGGAAGATCGTGTATTCCGACGAATTTCTTTCAAATCTTGCCGGTTTAGCGTCGATGGATTGCTATGGAATCGTGGGAATGGCTTCTCAAAAGGCGATGGATGGCATTGTCGAGCTGCTTAAAGGCGAAAACTTAAACAAAGGTGTTAAGATTACAACAGAAAACGATGTTGTTCGCATACATCTTTTTGTGATCGTAGAATATGGCGTATCCATTTCCGCCGTAGCATCAAATGTCATAGATACTGTCAAATACAAAGTCGAAAAAATTACGGGTTTAAGTGTTGATAAAGTTGATGTGACAGTAAACGGCATCAGGGTTTAGGGGGGAGCAAAATGCAAGAGAGGTTGACCGGTGAGCTGTTTAAAGATATGGTTTTATCAGCAGCCGCTTTACTCGACAAGAACAAGAAAGGGCTTAATGCCCTTAACGTTTTTCCGGTTCCAGACGGCGATACGGGAACCAACATGTCTTTGACGATGATGTCAGCAGTCAGAGAAGTCAGATCTGCCGATACATCCAAGATCAGCAGCGTTGGTGATGCGCTATCGCTGGGAGCGCTTAAAGGAGCAAGAGGCAATTCTGGCGTTATTCTTTCTCAGCTTTTCCGCGGGCTTTCCAAGAGCCTTGGTGATCTGGAAACTGCAGGACCGACGGACTTTGCAAAGGCCATGCAGGAAGGCGTAGACGCGGCTTATAAAGCCGTCATGAAACCCAAGGAAGGAACGATACTGACTGTCGCCAGAGAAATGGCCAAAGCGGCGCTAAGAAGCGCTTCTAAGGGCGACAATATTTATATGCTCATTGATGCCGTTTTGGAAAACGGTTCTCAGACACTACTGAAAACACCGGATATGCTGCCGGTGCTCAAAGAAGCTGGCGTCGTGGACGCGGGGGGCAAAGGCCTTCTCGTGATATATCGCGGCTTCAAAATGGCACTTGACGGTGAAGTCATCACGGATAATATTGAATTCGAACCGGAAACGACCGTCGATTTTGCAAATGTTGTCGGTTCTGAAGACATTGAATTTGGCTATTGTACAGAATTTTTTATAAAGAATATACATGAATCCGTGACACAAGACGACATAGACCGTTACCGTGAAAAGCTCATGAAAATCGGCGATTGTGTGCTGGTTGTGGGTGATCTTCAATTGGTTAAAACGCATGTACATACAAATGTGCCGGGCAAAGCGCTTCAGTTTGCTTTGAGATTCGGCGAGTTATCTCGCATCAAAATCGATAATATGCGTGAGCAGCATACAGAACTGTTCGAACATGATAATGCTCAAGGCGAGTCCAAATCAAAGCCGGATAAAGAGATGGCGGTGGTGACGGTGGCGGCGGGCTCCGGAATTGTAAATATTTTTAAAGAATTCATGGTTGATGAAGTTGTTGAAGGAGGTCAGACGATGAATCCGTCGGCCGAAACGATTACCAAAGCGATAGAAAAAGCGCCATCCAACAATGTGTTTGTTTTCCCGAACAATAAGAACATCATACTTGCCGCAGAGCAGGCCGCACAGTTTTCAGAAAAAAACGTGCAGGTGATACCGTCACGCTCGTTCCCGCAGGGAATCACGGGAGTGCTTGCGTTCAATCCTGATCTTGATTTCGAAGAGAACACGGAACGAATGAAAAAAGCCATCACGACAGTAAAAACTGGTCAGGTGACCAGCGCTGTACGCGAATCGAAAATCAACGGACAGACGATCGAGAAGGGTGAACTGCTCGGCATACTCGACGGAGATATCACTTGCCATACGGGCGATATGTTTGAAACATGCCGTCAGCTGTTAAAGGATATGGTCTCTGATGACGATAGCGTGATCACAATATTCTATGGCGAAGGTGTCAGTGAAGAACTCGCAAACCAGATCGGTGATATGGTCAGAGATGAGTACGATGACTTTGATGTGGAACTGCAGTTCGGCGGACAACCCGTTTATCCGTTTGTGTTTGCGGTGGAATAATGACAATTGATGGTCCCGTTGCGGCGGTTAAAGGCATCGGTGAGAAAAAGGCTCAGCATCTTAAAAAGCTGGGCATTGTCAGCGCGGCCGACCTGCTCTATTATATGCCTCGGGATTATGAATCACAAGGAACAAGCGCTCGTATCAGCGAGCTTAAAGACGGCGAAGTCTTCAACGTCAACGCGGTGATTACGGGTGAACCGTCTTTCAGAAGGATCAAAAGCGGTCTTAATCTAGCAAAATTTTCGTTAAAAGACGAAACAGGCTGGGTTGAGGCTGTTTTTTTCAATCAGCCGTATATTCGCAAAATGTATAAAGAAGGTGACATGGTTTATGTATCCGGCTCAGTCAAAAGAGCAGGCCGCTGCTTTCAGTTTACCAATCCACATATAGAAAAGCAGGGCAAGCAACACACCGGGCTTAATCCTGTTTATTCATTGACGGCCGGTCTGACGCAGAAAACGATGCGTATGGCGGTCAAGTCTGCCATAGGTACCGTTTACAGTCAAATAAAAGATATATTGCCAAATGAGTTTCGAACGGAGCACAAATTAGCGGAGCTCAATTTTTCGATCGCAAATATTCATTTCCCGGAAAGCGATGAGGCGCTTGCGCTTTCAAAAAGACGGCTTATATTTGAAGAATTGCTTTTATTCAACATAGTGCTATCGGAGCGCGAGACAGCCGCGCAGCATGGTGCTGTTCAAATGACAATAAGTGAATCTGGTAAAAAAATCTTCTTTAATCGTCTGGGTTATAAACCCACGAACGCGCAGATGCGCGTCATGGGCGAAATTGAAAATGATTTGAAGATGGAAAAGCCGATGAACAGGCTGCTTCAGGGCGATGTGGGAAGCGGTAAAACCACACCCGCGTTTTATGCCATGCACATATGCGTGAACAGCGGCTGTCAATGCGTGCTTATGGCGCCCACAGAGGTGCTTGCCACGCAGCATTTTGCGGGCGCTCAAAGAATTTTTTGCGATGTGGGTATAAACATGGAGCTTTTAACCGGCAGTACGCCGGCTGCTCAGCGCCGCGTCATCTATGAAAATATTGCAATCGGACAAACGGATATTTTAATCGGGACACATGCCGTTTTTTACGATAATGTCCAATTCTCGAATCTCGGTTTGATTATTACCGACGAGCAGCATCGTTTCGGCGTGGGTCAGCGTGCTATGTTGGAAACCAAGGCTCGTTCGCCGCATACGCTGATTATGTCGGCAACGCCCATTCCGCGTACGCTTGCCTTGATACTCTATGGCAAAGCGGATATTTCTATTATCGACGAAATGCCTCCCGGCCGTCAGCCTGTCAAAACGTTTTTGGTACCGGAAGCAAGACGCGTTGATATGTATGGCTTTATCGAGAAAGAGCTCCAAAAGGGCGCTCAGATTTTTGTGGTTTGCCCGCTTGTGGAAGACAGCGACGCGCTCGATGTCCGCTCATCCGAGCAGGTTTATGAGGCGCTGAAGCAACGTTTTTCCGAAAATGCTGTGGCATTGCTGCATGGACGGTTAAAGCCTCAGGAAAAAAACGATATAATGCGGCGTTTCAAAGACAAAGAGTTCCCCATTCTTGTGTCTACCACGGTCATTGAAGTGGGCGTGGATGTCCCAGACGCCACAATTATGGTGATCGAAAATGCAGAGCGCTTCGGGCTTGCGCAGCTTCATCAGCTCCGTGGCCGTGTGGGGCGGGGGCAAAAAACGTCATATTGTTTTTTGATGTCTGATAAGTCCGATAATGCGCGGCTGTCGATTTTGTGCAAAACCAACGACGGCTTTAAAATTGCGGAGGAGGATCTTAATCTGCGCGGTCCCGGGCAATTCCTTGGCAATAAACAGAGCGGTATGTCAGATTTGTATATGGCGAATTTGATAAAAGATATGACGCTTTTGACGCAAACAAGAGAAATAGTAAATCAAATTAAGCAAGAAAACCAGGATTTATACCATCTATTGCAGCAAACCGCAAATGCGCGATTTTCGCAAAAATTAAAAAAAACCGTGATTAATTAATTTTGTTTCACTTATATTTTATTGCCAGCGTACGTTTTGTTTTTTGGGGCAAATTAAATGTACAAAGAAATAAAGGAGGTGAAAAGCGATGGCAAGAAATAAAAATCTTGTACCGGAAGCAAAAGGTTCTCTTAACCAAATGAAATATGAGATTGCAAATGAATTGGGCGTGAACCTTAAAGAGGGATACAACGGTAATCTCACATCGAAACAGAACGGTTCGGTGGGCGGAGAGATGGTAAAAAGAATGATTCAGCAAGCTAAGGGTACAAAATAAAAACAATCTAACAGCATAATTCTTTGACAGAAATGGAGGACATAAAAAGATGGCTAACAGGAATAACCAGAATCAGAACTTACAAAACATGAAGTATGAAATTGCGAATGAACTTGGTGTCAACCTTAAGCAAGGATACAACGGCGACTTAACGGCAAAGGAAGCAGGCTACGTGGGCGGTTATATGGTAAAAAGAATGATCGAACAAGTCGAGCGCCAGATGGCTGGAAAATAAAATGTAGATATAAAGCGTCGGATTTTTCCGGCGCTTTTTTGATGGACAAAATTGCTCTTATTTTAAGAAAGCAGTCACTTAATCAACTACCAGGCAGCTAGCCGATTTAATTAGTCCTTAGTAAAAGATGGGTTGACATATATAAAAATATCATATAAACTACAAACATATTAGCGATTTAACATGCTAAATCATTAAAGATGCGAGGCGTTATGGATAAATACAGAATGCATGTGCCTGATGGTGTGGAAGATTGTCTTCCCGCCGAGTGCTATATTAAAAAGACGATTGAGGGTACGCTGAGAAAGTCTTTCATTCTTAGCGGTTATGATGAAATAGAGACCCCCACATATGAACATATCGACGTGTTTCAAAGCGGCGTGGGATCATACATTCAGGAAAGCATGATCAAGTTTGTGGACACCAATGGGCGCATACTCGTTCTTCGCCCGGACCTTACGGTGCCGATCGCACGTATTGCCGCCACAAAGCTGCAAAGCATGCCGCAAAGGCTTTTCTATATTCAGAATTCTTTTGCTGCAGCCGAACCAGCCATAGGCAAAGCGGGAGAGTTTACGCAAGCCGGCATCGAACTCATTGGAGATGTAAGTGATACAGCAGATGCAGAAGTCATTGCACTCGCTGTCAAGGCGTTGAAAAATGCCGGGCTTAGGAGCTTTACCGTTGATATCGGGCAAGTCTCTTTCTTCAAGGCATTAATTGACGACGCTGGTCTAAAAGACAATGAAGTTGATTTGCTCCGGCATGCTGTGGATTCCAAGGACAAAATGGCGATTGAAGCGTTCTCGAAGCAGCATCATCTCAGCGGTGAACTAACCGGCAAGATAATGACGCTGCCGGATCTTTTCGGGGGCAGTGAGGTTTTTGAAAAAGCGCTGGCGTTGTCAAAAAGTTCGGATTGCGTCAACGCCGTAGAGAACCTGCGTCATGTATATAATCTGCTTACCCAATATGGGTTAAGCGAATATATCACAATCGACCTCGGCATGCTGCATGATATTGCTTATTATTCAGGCATCATATTCAGAGGATTGGCAACAGGCATCGGCTTTCCCGTCGTCTCAGGCGGGCGTTACGACGGTCTGCTCGACAAATTCGGCAAAGCGTCTCCCGCAACCGGTTTTGCCCTTGGCATCAAACGCGTCATGATTGCAATGGAGCGGCAGGGGCTTTTGAGCGGCTATTATGAAACGGATGCTGTTGTATCATGTGCTGCAAAGTCTTGCGGCGCTGCTTACGCCTTTGCGGAATCTATGAGAGCGCAAGGGAAACGAACGCTGTTCGTTTCGGGATTAGACGTGGGCAGCCTGCTTAAGAAAAAAGAACGCGTCTCGGCAAAGGAAGCTGTCTATTTTGATGAAAACGGCTGCCTGCAGACTTTTTAAGGAGTATCATACATGCAGATTACAATTGCACTCGCAAAAGGACGCCTTGCGGAAAAAGCGATGGTCATACTCGAAAAGTGCGGCATCGATTGCAGTGAATTAAAGGAAAATTCACGCAAGCTCATTCTATACGATAAAAAAAATGATGTGCGTTTTATATTGGTTAAGCCCACGGATGTGCCCACCTACGTGGATCACGGCGTAGCCGATATCGGTATTGTGGGCAAGGACACACTTCTTGAAGCCGACCTGCCGCTATATGAAATGGTAGACTTGAAGTTCGGCAAGTGTCGTTTGGCTGTGGCGGGATATCCTGCCAAACAGGACACATCTTTAACATCTTCCGTTCTTCGCGTGGCGACAAAGTATCCTGAGGTCGCGAAGCGATATTATGCGTCCAAGGGTGTATCTGTCGAATGCATCAAGCTGAATGGCAGTGTGGAGCTCGGCCCCATACTCGGGCTTTCAGACGTCATACTCGATATCGTGGAAAGCGGCAGAACGCTTGTAGAAAACGAGCTTGTGATCATTGAGGATGTCAGCGACGTATCGGCACGCCTTGCGGTTAACCGGGCCAGTCTTAAAATCAAAGCGTCTGTGTTAAAACCGTTGATTGAAAAGATAGAAAAGGCCGTGGAGGAAGCATGATAAAAATATATGATTCCAAAGATATTGAATCGGTCAGAAACCGTCTCAGCCGTAAAGCCATGGTGGAAGACAGCGTACTGGATGCAGTACGGAATATCATTCGCGGTGTTGTTGAGCGAGGGGACGAAGCGCTCTTTGAATACACAAAAAGGTTTGACGGGTTCGAATTAAATGCCAATAATATACGTGTCACGCAGGACGAAATTGATGCAGCTTACCGCAATATTCCTGCTGATTTGCTGGAAACACTTAAGAAAAGCGCTGAAAACATTTCGGCTTTTCACGAATTGCAAAAAAAAGAGGGTTATGAGCGAAGCTTAGATGGGGCTGTTACCGGAAGAATCGTGCTGCCCATGCAGCGGGCGGGCGTGTACGTGCCCGGCGGGAAAGCGGCGTACCCATCCAGTGTGCTGATGAACATCATTCCCGCCAAAATTGCGGGCGTGGAGCAAATCGTGATGGTAACACCGCCCGGAAAAACGGGTGTAATCGAGCCGCTGACGCTGGTTGCCGCACATATGGCAGGCGCTGATCAGATTCTTAAGATAGGCGGGGCACAGGCCGTAGCAGCGTTGGCCTATGGCACACAGAGCGTATCCAAGGTGGATATCATCACCGGTCCCGGCAACGCATACGTCGCAGCTGCAAAACGCGAGGTATACGGTGTGGTGGGCATCGATATGATCGCGGGGCCGTCTGAGGTTCTCATTATCGCGGACAGCAGCGCCAATCCGGCTTTTGTCGCGGCTGATTTTCTCTCTCAGGCAGAGCACGACGAAAAGGCGGCAAGCGTGCTGCTGACGCCCGACAGGGCACTGGCTGAACGCGCAGCAGAACAGATAGAGCGACAGTTGACAGATTTGCCGCGGCGCGACATTGCGGCGCAGTCTGTGGAGGATTACGGCACGATCGTTGTCACGGCGTCCATTGACGAAGCATTCGATATTGCCAACAGCATTGCGCCCGAGCATTTAGAGATTCTGACAACGAAACCGAAGTCTGACTTAAACAGAGTCAGGAATGCGGGGGCTGTATTCTTAGGGGAATTCTCGCCTGAGCCGTTGGGTGATTATTTCGCGGGGCCCAATCACGTTCTGCCGACTTCGGGGACGGCTCGGTTTTCGTCTCCGCTGTCAGTTGATGCATTCACAAAAACGATGAATTATGTTTATTATGATAAGCAGGGCCTGGCAGGCTGCTACCAAGACATCAACCGCTTTGCCAAAGCTGAAGGGCTGACAGCCCATGCGCGAAGCGCAACCATAAGGTTCGAGGAGGAAAAATGAGAAGCACGGAAATGCAAAGAGATACCAACGAAACCAGCATTGCGCTTTCACTGAAAATTGACGGCGAAGGCAGAAGAAGCATCAATACCGGAATCGGTTTTTTTGACCACATGCTCGATCTGTTTGCCAAACACGGCTTGTTTGATCTGTCGCTCAATGGTAACGGCGATCTGAACGTGGATGAACACCACACTGTCGAAGATGTGGGTATCGTGCTCGGTGAAGCGTTTGCTCAGGCCGTGGGGGATAAGGCGGGAATTTGCCGCTATGCCACACAGTTTGTCCCGATGGATGAGGCGCTCGCGTTTGTCAGCGTGGATTTTTCTGGCCGTGCGTTTCTGCAATACAGCGTGCAATGCCCAGACCAACTGGTCGGTGGTATCAGCAGCCAGATTTTCGAGGAGTTCTTCCGTGCGTTTGCCACGGCGGCTAAGATCACACTGCACGTCAGCGTGCTATATGGGAGCAACACGCATCACATGATCGAGGCGGTATTCAAGGCAGCAGGGCGCGCATTGCGGTTTGCACTGGAAGATGATCCGAGATACAGCGGCATTCCGTCCACAAAAGGAGTCCTATGATAGCCATTATCGATTACGGAATAGGCAATTTGAGAAGTGTTCAAAAGGCGCTTGAATTTTTGGGATTTGATGCTCTGATTACAGATAGTAAACAGCAGTTGATTAATGCGTCGCATATCGTGCTGCCGGGTGTCGGGGCGTTTGCGGACGCGGCGGATTGCTTTGAAAAGTCAGGCATGCGCGAGACAATGCTCAGTGAAGTGAGCAAAGGCAAGCCTTTGCTGGGTATCTGCCTGGGTATGCAGCTGCTGTTTGATAAAAGCTATGAGAACGGCGAGTACACGGGGCTGGGGCTCGTTCCCGGCGCTGTGGTGCCCTTTGAAGTCGACAACCTGAAAGTGCCGCATATGGGCTGGAACAACCTTGTGGCGCGTGACAATGCGCTGTTTGACAGCAGTGACGATAAATACGTTTATTTTGTGCATTCTTACCACGCCTCCGATGTGCCCGATGAGTATATCATCGCCGAAGCAGATTACGGTTATCGCTTTACAGCCGCCGTATGCAAGGACAATATATTCGGGCTGCAATTTCATCCCGAAAAAAGCGGCGACACAGGTCTTTGCATGCTCAAAAGATTTGGAGGTCTCAAATGATTATCTATCCGGCAATCGATTTAAAAAACGGCGTTTGTGTGCGGCTTAAAATGGGAGATATGGATCAGGCGACAGAATACGGTGAACCGTCTGAAGTGGCTTTGAGATGGCAGCAGATGGGCGCTAAGTATCTGCATGTGGTGGATTTGGACGCGGCGTTTGCCGGCGAGTTCTCCAACTATGACACGGTGGCCAAAATATTGAGGACAGTCTCAATACCCGTCCAGCTGGGCGGCGGCGTGCGCAGCATGGCAGATATTGACCTGCGTCTTGAAAAGCTGGGTATACAGCGCGTGATCATCGGAACAGCCGCCATTGAAAGTCCGGAGCTGGTCGAGGAAGCCGCGGCGGCATATTCGAACCGAATCGTCGTGGGCATCGACGCAAAGGACGGGCGCGTGGCGACACACGGCTGGGCGTCCGACACGGGCGAAGACCCCGTGCGGCTTGCAAGCGACATGAAAAAGCGCGGCATTAACACGATTATCTATACGGATATTGCGCGTGACGGCATGCTGACCGGCCCGAACGTCGCGGCTGTGAAAAATATGGCAGAACAAACAGGCATGGAGATCATCGCATCGGGCGGCATGAGCGTGCCCGAAGATGTGAAGGCCGTCAAGGAAGCAGGCGCTCAAGGCGTTATCATTGGCAAAGCGCTGTACACAGGCGGCATTACTTTGAGCGAAGCGATTAAACTGGGAGCTGACTAAATGCTAACAAAACGAATCATACCCTGTCTGGACGTGGACGCGGGACGCGTCGTCAAGGGTGTTAACTTTGTGGATATACGTGACGCGGGCGATCCCGTTGAAATGGCCAAGATGTTCAACAAGCAGGGTGCGGACGAGCTTGTATTTCTGGATATCACAGCATCGTCAGACAACCGCGGCATCATGAGCGACGTGGTCGCCAAAACAGCGGAGGAAGTTTTTATACCGCTGACCGTTGGAGGCGGCATGCGAACTGTGGCTGATTTTCGCGAAATGCTGCGGCGCGGCGCGGACAAAATATCCATCAATTCGGCGGCGCTTAAAAACCCCTCGATTATTTCAGAGGCTGCGGAGAAATTCGGCAGCCAATGCGTGGTCTGTGCAATAGACGCCAAAAAGAAGACCGATGATGAAGGCTGGGAGGTCTTTTTGAACGGTGGGCGCGTGGGCACAGGCCGCGACGCAGTCGAATGGGCCATTGAGGCTGAGAAACGCGGAGCGGGAGAAATACTGCTCACCAGTATGGATGCTGACGGCACTAAGGACGGCTATGATATCCCACTAACAAGAGCCATTGCAGACGCGGTGCGCATTCCCGTCATTGCATCTGGCGGTGCAGGGAAGCTGGAGCACTTCAAGGATGCCATCACCTTAGCCAATGCCGATGCGGTGCTGGTCGCGTCGCTGTTTCATTATGGCACATACACTGTGGGCGACGTCAAAGAATATTTCATGCGAGAAAACATACCTGTGAGATTATAGCGGAGGAAGCTTTATGAATATTGACAACGTAAAATTCGATGAAAAAGGTCTTGTACCCGTGGTGGTGCAGGATATCAAAACCAACAGCGTGCTGATGCTCGCGTATATGAGCCGTGAATCGCTGCAAATCACGCTGGAATCAGGAAATATGACGTATTTTTCGCGGAGCAGACAAAAGCTGTGGCGCAAAGGGGAGACATCTGGTCATTATCAGACGCTTAAGGAAATGAAAATTGACTGCGACGGAGACACGCTGCTTGCATTAGTGTCTCAGGAGGGCCCTGCGTGCCATACAGGCAAATATTCTTGCTTCTTTGAGTCTTTGTATGGCAACGGCGAAAACGCGGGCGGATATGGCGTGATAGACGAGCTTTTCGCGGTTATTCAAGATCGGCGGGATAATCCCAAAGAAGGTTCTTATACCAATTATCTTTTTGATAAGGGCGTCGATAAGATATGCAAGAAAATCGGTGAAGAAGCGGCGGAAATCATCATTGCGGCCAAGAATGCCGCGCCTGACGAGATTCGCTATGAGAGCGCCGATTTTCTGTATCATTTGCTCGTTCTTCTTTGTGAACGCGGCCTTACGCCCGGCGATGTTTTTGCGGAACTCGAGAAGCGCAGATAGCAATAATGCCCGTAAAAAAGCGAAACAGCGACTAAGCAAGAGATTATGAATAGTATTCTTCATTTAATCGCGAAATTCTCATTTTGACACGGAGCGGTGTCTATTATAAACTATCACAGCGTTCTTCGTTGCAAGCGGGCTCTTTTAGAGGGGCTACCAAGGATCATAAGATTCTTGGAGGTACGCATGGGGGAGCATAGCTCAGCTGGGAGAGCATCTGCCTTACAAGCAGAGGGTCGTTGGTTCGAGCCCAACTGTTCCCACCATATGGCCCGGTAGTTCAGATGGTTAGAACGCTAGCCTGTCACGCTAGAGGTCGAGGGTTCGAGTCCCTTCCGGGTCGCCAAAAAAATTTAGCCCTCGTATCGTGCGGGAGTGACTCAGTGGTAGAGTGCGACCTTGCCAAGGTCGAAGTCGCGGGTTCGAATCCCGTCTTCCGCTCCACAAGTGATGAATATCCCCTCGCTTTTAGCGGGGGGATATAGAAACACCAATGTCGGCATATAGATGGTATGTGCCGCGTTTTTATCAAAAAGGATATGGCGCCATAGCCAAGCGGTAAGGCCAAGGTCTGCAAAACCTTCATGCCCCGGTTCAAATCCGGGTGGCGCCTCCATTGATACTCCGAAAAGACTTTTGTATTTCGGATACCCCTTTACTTTTCGGGCTTCTTCATTAGAAGTCCGAAACTATTTGCCGAAGTGGCGGAATCGGCAGACGCACGGGACTTAAAATCCCGCGGTGGCAACACCGTACCGGTTCAAGTCCGGTCTTCGGCACCAATATGAAGTCGGTTTATATGATCGGCTTCATATTTTTTATATACCTATCTGAATAAATAATTTATCCCCGAATATTCCTTTCGATCCCCGCTAATAATATGAATAAAACATAAACATTTGTTAAGATTATAATATTGCCTTGCGTTTCATTGCCGCGACATATAACATAGATGGAAAAAGAGGGGATAGGGGCAATTGAAAAACTTTGAAATCAGCGTTGACTCAACGGCATGCTTTACATCGGAAGAGATAGAAAAACATCATATTCTCATGGTGCACCTTTCATATACTCTTGACGGACAAGAACACGAAGATAAATTTGAAAACGACGACCAAAAGCAAGCGCTATATGACAAGCTGGATGAAGGGCACCTTGCACAATCATCAAAAGCCAACCCTGAGAGTTGTATAAAGGCATGGGAGCCAGAATTAGCACAGGGGCATGATATCCTGCACCTGGCGTTGTCAAGCAAGGTGAGCGGCTCTTATGAGAGCGCATGCCTTGCAGCAGCTGAACTTAATAATAAATATAGCGCACAGGTCAAGGTTGTAGATACCAGAACCGGCAGCTTTGCCGTAACGCTGATGGTTTATAAAATTATGCAAGAACATGAGAATGCGACGCTTGAAGAAGCTTATCGTTATGCAGAACGTATTAAGCTCGAGTATAATCTCATCTTCACCGTTGGGGATATAAAATTTCTTTACCGAGGCGGACGAATCAGCCATATCAAGGCAATACTTGGCGGGTTGCTTCATCTTAAACCTATTCTTTTTATTAACGATGAAGGGAAGCTTACATTTATGATGAATGCGCGTGGTATGCGCCAAGCGATTACCCTCATGGTTCAAAAAATGAAAAAGAACGCCACTGAGAATACACATAGTGCTTACATTGCGCATGGAGGGAATGTCTCTCTGGCACTCATGCTTAAAGATAAAATAATGGATGTTTTTCCAAAGCTTAAGGATGTTCGACTCGATTTCCTAACACCGGTACTCGGTTTGCATGCGGGCCCCGGTTCATTGATTCTCTGCTTTCACGGAGCGGATAGAAACGGCGTGCTCGATGATAATCCTATAAAAGAGATTATTGAAAGAGTTAAAAATATATGAGTAGCAAAAAAAGCGGACAAGCCGCTTTTTTTATACCTGTATTTACTAGAATTGAATATCTTTATTTTTTCGTCTTGGGCTTGAAAATCAAAGCCACCAGATATCCGAACACGACTGCGGAAGCAATGCCTGCGGCTGTTGCCACAACACCGCCCGAAAGCGCGCCCAAAAGACCTGATTCATCAACTGCTTTAAACGCGCCCTTGGCGAGCGAATAACCAAAGCCCGTGAGAGGCACTTGGGCACCGGCCCCGCCGAATTTGATAAGCGGCTCATAAAGCCCCACCGCTGTCAGCAAAACGCCTGCTGTGACGAATATGACGAGTATACGCCCCGGCGTCAGATTGGTTTTGGAGAGCAGTATTTGTCCAACCACGCAGATTAATCCGCCTACTAGAAACGCTGTTAGATAATTCATAGCCCGTACCCCATTTCTATCGATACCGCATGCGCGATGGAGGGAATCGTTTCTCCCTGAAGCGCGCTTGTGGGACTGTGCAGCGCGCCTGTGGCCACAAATAATATTTTGTTTAGCCGACCGCCGCGCATCTCATTTATGAAATATCCGCCGAGCATGGATGCGCCGCATCCGCATCCGCTGCCACCACAGTGCATTAGCGCATTTTCTTCATAGATCATCGCACCGCAATCTTTGTGAACAGTTGATAAATCTTGTCCCTCATCATTTGCTAGCTTGATGAGCAGCTCACTGCCGAATGTGCCGAGATCGCCAGTAATAATTGCGTCATAATAATCTGCTTTGCGCTGTGTCTCCTCAAGATGACATATTATCGTTTCCGCGGCTGCCGGTGCCATTGCAGCTCCCATATTATTCACATCGTTAATACCCATATCAATAACGCGGCCGGTTGTGGCATGAGTGACGGCCGGATATTGGCCGCGCAAGGAAGTGAGAAGCACTGCGCCGGCGGCGGTCACCGTATTTTGCGATGTGGGCGTCTTTGGCGTGCCCAGCTCCAGTGGGTAGCGGAATTGTCTCTCTGCCGTTGCAAAATGGCTGCTGGTGCCGCATACGGCGTATTGCGCAAAGCCGCCGTCCACAGCCATCGCGCCCAGCATCAAAGACTCGGCCATTGTCGAACAGGCTCCATATAATCCAACAAAGGGAATTCCCAGCTCACGTGCTGCAAACCCGGACGATATAATCTGATTTAATAGGTCTCCGCCGAAAAGCAAAGAAATATCATCAGGTTTCAATGAAGCTTTTTCGATAACTGTTTCGGCGGCCTTTTGAAACATTTTTCTTTCTGCTAGCTCGTAAGTCTTTTCTCCCCAAAGATCGTCATCAAAAGTGATGTCGAAGGAGAGCCCGTAAGCACCATCTTTTTCTGTTTTTCCGGCAACTGATATCGAAGAAAGTATATTTGGCGGAGAACTAAACTGAACGGTTGTGGGTCCCAAACGCAATCCCATATTATATTCCTCCAATTATGTAATAGATAATGCCAACTAGTACGGAAGAACTGATTCCATAAACAAGCACCGGTCCAGCTATTGTAAAAAGCTTAGCGCCAACTCCTAGAATAAAACCTTCCCATTTGTACTCAAGTGCAGGCGCAACGACTGAGTTGGCAAACCCCGTTATCGGTACGATAGAGCCAGCACCTGCAAGACGGCCCAAAATGTCGTATACGCCGATGCCAGTAAACAAAGCACCGAGGAAAATAAGCACGGCAGACCGAAACGCATTCACGCCTTCTTCATCAATCTGCAAGACGCTTTTTGCAAAGTCGTTAATGGCCTCGCCGAATACACAGATGAGGCCGCCAACCAAGAATGCCATTATGCATTCTTTTATAAGATTGCTTTTGGGCATGTTGTTGGTGACATATTGCTGATAATTCGTTTCATCTACATTTTTTTTAATATCCATATATTTACCCTATATCTTTTTTTGCCGTTCGGGGACTGTTTTGTTAAACTCTTCGTTTTCTTCAACATTTTTAAGAGTTCCGGCGTTGTTTTCCGGCATTTTTACATAATCATTCATTGCATATTCCTTTCATTGGCAGCCAATTTTGTCGAGCGCTCAAACATACCATGCATCCTTGTATGTGCTCAGATGGGGGCGAAGGAGCAGTATAGCGGCAAGCGCAATTGCACCTATACAAAGGCATATTATTAAAGCGATCACCCATCTATTGCGCAACAAAAAAACACGCTCCTAAATAACATTTTTTATGCCCTGCATAGATGCAAGCCAATAATGATATTATCTACAACGCGACGAAAAATATTTGCCGGAAGGCAGAGAAAACTTATTCGACTGATTTTCTTAATTTTTCAAGAGTTTTTGTGATAAGCCTTGAAACTTGAACTTGAGAGACGCCGAGTATTTCGGCAATTTCCATTTGAGTTTTATCACTATAAAAGCGAAGCATAATCAGCTGGCGTTCCTTTGAGTCCAGTTTTTGTATCAATTCTTTGAGCAGAATTGTATCAATCATATCATTGTCAGTGTCAGTGTTTTCAGACATTGTATCTATGAGCAATGTTTTTGAATTGTCATCGTCAAAGGCAGGTTCATAAAGAGAAACAGGGCTGCGAACTGCTTCGATTGCAAAAACAATATCCTCGGCCGTCATTTCGAGGCGCCGCGCAATTTCGTCAATTGTTGGCTCGCGCTTTAATTCGGCTTTCATTCTTTCTTTGATGTTGAATATTTCAAAGGATTTTTCTCTTAAAGACCGGCTGACTTTTATAATGCCGTCATCGCGCAAAAAACGCTTAATTTCCCCAGCAATCATGGGAACAGCATAAGTGGAAAACCGCACATCAAATTTTGCGTCATAGCCAAGCACGGCCTTCACAAGCCCGAGGCTGCCAATCTGCATCAGATCTTCAAATTCCACGCCGCGGTTCAGGAATTTTTTAACGATGCTTTTTACGAGCGCCGTATTTCGCACAATCAGCGTTTCTTTAGCATCGTCGTCCCCTTGCTGGGCTGATTTTATGAGTCGTAAGCTCTCTTCGTGCGAAAGCACACCTTTTTCCGCCATTGTGTCTATCCTTGCGCGGGGATTGTTTTCTTTAGTTCCACCGTCGTTCCTTTCCCTGGTGTCGAATCAATTTTGACCTCATCCATAAACGTTTCCATGACTGTAAAGCCCATGCCCGAGCGCGATTCATCTCCGGCGGTGCTGTAAAACGGCTGTCTGGCTTGTTCGATATTACGGATGCCGACACCCTGATCCTGCACGACGACCTTAATCGTGCGGCTGTCCAGCGATGCATAGATGCGAATCTCGCCAAGTTTATCCGGATAACCGTGAACAATTGCATTTGTTACAGCTTCCGAAACCGCAGTTTTGATGTCTGCGATGTCTTCCAGCGTGGGATCGAGCTGCGTGGCGAATGCGCCAACAACACTGCGCGCAAAGCCTTCGTTAATCGATAGGCTGGGCAGCTTTAATTCCATGGTGTTTTTTATTTCCATATGAGCCCCCGTTACTTAATTTTTTTTATAATTTGATAGATGCCGCTGACAGTAAACACTTTTTCGATCTGCGTGTTGGCATTTTTGATGTACAACTTTCCGCCTTTGGCCTTAAGCTTTTTGTATCTGCCAAGTATCACGCCCAGTCCGGAGCTGTCCATAAAGCTTAAGTTTTTAAGATCCAGCACAAGATTGATATCGTTGAAGCGGCGAATCAGACTATCAAGTTCGTCTTTTGCCTGATCCGCACAGTGGTGGTCTAGCTCACCGTAAAAATGCGCGGTAATACAGTCACTTTGCTGTTTGACTCTTATGTGCATACGCCTTGTCCTTTCATGTGATCCCTAACATATTCTTGAATGAATCATTGTTTCCTTTAGGAGGTTTTGGCGAAGCATGGCTTGTTTTGATGTTAAAATATCCTTGTTGTCGAAATAACATATTCTATCTGATTTCGGAGAGTCTAAATTTAAGCAAGCATTGACAAAATGATGTTCATTTTAGTCAGTGTTTATTATGGCCGATATTAAAGAGGGATGACACCGATGGGGAAACATAGGCATAGTCAGGGGCGAATATCCCGTTTTTTTCATAAAACAATGACTGTTTTTAAGTATATGATGCTGATCGGACTGACAATGGCGCTCTCGGGAACCGCTTTTGCATTTGCCTATCTGATGGGGCTTGACGAATGGAAGGAATTTAATCCAAAAAATATTGGTGAAATGCAGCAAACGCTGCTGATATATGATAAAAACGGCGTTGAGACTGCTGCTCTTTATAATAATCAGAATCGTGTTTATTTAACGATAGACGAAATACCCGAAAATATAAAAAACGCATTTATCGCGATTGAGGACGCCCGTTTCTATGAACATAACGGTGTTGATATCATTCGAATTGTGGGATCGTTTGTTGAAGATTTAAAAAGCGGCAGTTTTAAGCAGGGTGCCAGCACCATCTCGCAGCAGCTTGTAAAAAACACGAGTCTGACAGGCGTAAAAACCATGTCCCGAAAGCTTCAGGAAGCCGTGATGGCCTATAAGCTTGAACAGGTTTATTCTAAAGACAAGATTCTCGAAATGTACTTAAACTTTATCTACTTCGGCAACGGTGCGTACGGAATTGAAGCTGCAGCAAAAGCATATTTTGGTATCAGTGCAAAATCTCTGTCAATCGCTCAGGCTGCGATGCTGGCAGGTGTGATAAAAGCACCATCCCATTATGCGCCGCATCTGGATCTTAAAAAGTCAATTGAAAGACGAAATCTCGTTTTAACCAATATGAGAAAACAGGGATTAATCTCTGAAAGCGAAGAAAAAGAAGCAAAATCAGAAAATGTATTACTCACTGAAAAGACCGAGGTGGAGTACGGGTATTTTACAGATATGGTGCTTGCAGAAGCTGAGAATATATTATTGATGGACAGTGAAGAACTGCTTTCGAGCGGATGCCGTATCTATACCACGCTGGATCAGAGCCTTCAATCAGAGGTCGAAAAAGTATTTGAGGATGCGGATAATTTTCCAGAGGATGCAACGGATAATGAGCAGTGTCAGGCCGCGGCCTGTATACTTGACAGCAGAACCGGTGAAATTCTGGCTGTTATGGGCGGACGAAGCTATGAGACACGGCGTGGGATTAACCGGGCTATCGATATCAAACGGCAGCCCGGTTCGGCGATTAAGCCCGTGATCGCCTATGCGCCTGCCATTGAGAAGCTGGGTTATACGCCCGCCACACTCGTACTAGACGAAAAAGAAGATTTCAACGGTTATATACCTAAAAATTTCTCAGACAATTATGCGGGATGGGTGACGCTCAGAGAAGCGTTAACAAAATCTTTGAACTTGCCCGCTGTGAGGGTGCTTGATGAACTCAGCGTTGAGACTGGCAAGCTTTATGCATCTCAGGTAGGGATTCCGTTTGATAAGAAGGATCGCGGCCTGACGTTGGCACTAGGAGGCTTTACGACCGGCGTCTCGCCGCTTTGTCTCGCCAATTCCTTTACTCCTTTTGCCAATGGCGGTTATTATTCAATTCCATCATGCATCACAAAAATTGAAGACGGCAAAGGCGAAGTCATATATAAACGTCCCAACACGAAGACAAGTGTGTTGTCAGGCAGATCAGCTTTTCTGATCACATCGATGCTGGAGAGTGCCGCCACGACAGG
Organism: Bacillota bacterium; assembly: GCA_023399095.1. Lineage (GTDB taxonomy): Bacteria > Bacillota > Clostridia > Christensenellales > SZUA-584 > SZUA-584. Next base: position 6,156 of record JAEWQS010000026.1, on the reverse strand, counting down.
CACCGCAAAACGTGTCAGCGTAGAAGGCGTACCCATTGCGGCAAAAACAGGGACAGCCGGAGCGGGGGATGACAATAAAGACGCGTGGACAGTGGCTTATAACCCTGAATATACGATGTGTTGCTGGATGGGCTTTGACAGCACAGACGAAAAACACTGCTTGCCATCCAATGTGACCGGCGGTACTTATCCGGCGCTGCTCCTTAAGAAGATTTTTTCTGCAGCGTATAAAGACAAAAAAGCGCCTGATTTCATAAAGCCGGATGATATCGTTGCTGCTCGAATTGATGTTTTATCGCTGGAAAACGGCAGCCAGCCTATGCTTGCAAGCGCTTTTACGCCGGACGAGCAGACAATGCTGGAATACTTCCCGGAGGACAACGCGCCTTCACAATACACGTCTTATTGGGCTGTGCCTTCGCCGCCCGACGATTTGGTCGTCACTCTTGGAGATGGCGGCTTGCCTTACTTAAGCTTTACGCCCAAAGAAAGCTTCATAGTATACAGGATCATGCGAAAAGATATCTCTCATGGATCGATCGAAACGATTGGTGAGTATGCAGGGGCAACAACGATGATATCCGTCAATGATTTCACCGCTGAATATGACCATTCTTACGATTACTACGTGGTTCCTGTGCATCCCGAGATAGAAATAGAAGGAGAGCGCCTGTGCGGGCCGCCCTCCTCAAGTATCAGAATTGATGTATTGCCTGAAGAAAACTATATGCCTTAATTAAGGCGTTGTGGTCGTTGGTGATGGAGAAGGATTTGCTGGAGTCGGAGTCGGGGACGGTTTTGGTGCCGGTGTATACAGCACCACAAGCAGGTCTGTGAGCGACTTAAGCTCCGACGTCTTTTGCTCTATGGCACCCGAAGTAGACGTCACATCCGCGATGAGCTGCTGAAGCTCACCAATCTTATTTGTCAAGTTAGTTTTATCCTCGTTTGACATCACGTATATCGGATTCGATAACACGTTGTTGGATTCTCCGATTTGCGCGTTCGCACTGTTGACCGCGTTTGTTCTGTTTGTTTGTTCCTGTGCCCATGCAATATTGTGGATCTCACAGTAGAATTGATAATAGCTGGGATCACTCGGATCTATTTGGGTAATAGGAACGCCGCTTTCCGATGCCAGCCTAAGGTTCGGCATATATTTGTTACGTTCTTCATCCGATCTGAACTGCCAGTAAATCGAGTTCGCAGGCAGGTACAAATATGATTGTTGCTCAAGCGTACCATCTATGGGGCAGTATGGCGTGGCATTCTTGCCGGTTACCGGGCAGAGTGTCACAAGTTGATGAGCGTCACAGTTTTCAGCGGGTTGTGTCCCTTGTACGTAATACGCGCGCTGCGGGGGATGATGCTCATCCGCTCTGCATGCGTCAGTGGCGAGTTTTCCTGTTACCGAGCATATATCGGCACTGATAAGCCCCAGTTCTTCAGGCGCCTTGTCGATGATTTTCGCATCCGGCATACCTTCCAGTATTTTAGACATAAAGTCCTTCCAAAGCGGCGCCGCGCTGCTGGACGCGTATACGTCGCTATCTAAAGGCTCATAATCGTCGTGACCAATCCAGAGTGTAGCCGTATAGTAAGGCGAAATTCCCGCGAAGAAAACGCCTTTGGCATCCTGATTGGTGCCTGTTTTACCGCCGATTGTCATACCGTCTATTTTCGCCTTTTTGCCTGTGCCGCTTTGCACAGCATTAACAAGCATATCTGTTATGATAAAAGCGGTTGATTCCTTGAACACAGGGTTTTCAACCCGCACATCATCCGCGTTGAGTATCACGTTGCCGTTTTTGTCCTCAACTTTTGTAAAGGCGAGGGGCTCCTTATACACCCCCCCGTTAGCGATTGTCGCATAGGCGCCCGCCATTTCAACAGGCGTGATTCCCGATGTGCCCAGCGCAAGGCCGGAGCCGGTCTTTTGTATATGATTCGGGTTAATTCCCATTCCCACGAGATAGTTGTATGAATCATCCAAATGCACGAGATTTAAAAGCGTATATGCGGTGGCGCTGTTCAAAGAACTGACCAATCCTGTTCGCAACGTGACGGGGCCGTATTTTGAAGCACCGCCCGACGGATAGCCTTTGCCCCCGTCGTCCCAGCCTTCAATTTTGAAAGGCATATTGGGCACAACCGTTCCATCCGAAGCGCCTTTATCTATCGCCGGAGCATATACGGCAATCGGCTTGATGGATGAACCGACCGGCATTGTGGTCTGATAGGCGCGGTTCAGTGTTTTTCGAACCTCCGGCGTGGGTCTGCCGCCCACCAAGGCTTTTATCTGACCCGTCTTATGGTCGACGATAACAGCCGCGGCCTGTGGTTCGACAGTCTCAGTCACACTGCCGTCTGCATTTATCGATTGTTTTATGGCATCGTTTTCATCTTCTAGCTCCGGATAGTCATCCCAGTTGTTGATGCTTTCTTGCAGTGCAATCTGAACTTTCGGATCCACTGTTGTATATATCTTATAACCGCTTGTACGAATCTCATTTTCAATCGTGGCGCGGTTTTCCTTTGTATCCTGCAAGCTGCCCTGCTTTAAGAAGTGAGTAATGACATCGTAAACGGCGTACTCCACAAAATAAGGATATTTATACATCTTAGATACATCGGCTGTATCGTAAACGAAAACGGATTCCTTCAACGCTTGCTCATATTCTTCCTTTGTGATATAGCCCGCTTTATACATCTGCATCAGAACTTTATCCGTGCGCTCATTGACGGGAGTAGGGTCTTTTTTTACATAGAAACAACGGCGCGGGTCATATGAATAAGGATACTGGGTGATGCCCGCAATCATAGCACTTTCTCTGAGTGTCAATTCATTTAATCTTTTATGGAAGTAATCCTGTGCGGCCGCTTTCACGCCATAATTTGATCCGCCCAAGAATATTGTATTCATATAGGCTTCAAGTATCTGATCTTTGTTGTACTCTTTTTCCAGCTGCATAGCAAGATATGCTTCCTGTATTTTCCTCTTATATGTACGCTCGGTCGTGAGCATTCTGTTTTTGATCAGTTGCTGGGTTATGGTGCTGCCGCCTTGGACATTGTCGTTCATCAAGTTGCTGAGAAACGCACCCAAAAGCCGTTTTAAATCTACACCGTCGTGATTGTAGAAACGCACATCCTCAATGGCGACAACAGCCTGCTGTAGCTTCTTAGGGATTTCATCAAGGCTCGCCCAATCTCTGTTTTCAATACCTGTGTACGCGGTGATTGTTTCGCCATTCATATCATAAATATAGGAAGTTTCTGCCTGATCCTCGATCCGTTCGGTATTCAGTGTCGGCGTCGTTTCCATGTATGCTTTGGCGACGCCGACAATTGTACCCATACCTGCGGCACCGATCATAAACACGCCGATAAGGATAAGCTTAAAAGAGGTGAGCAGCACGCTGATGAATATTCCGTTTTTTTGTCTGCGGGGGCGGAACATGTTAATATGCTCCTTGCCTTCGCCCGATAAATGCTCTTTGGAAATATGCGGAACAGCTCTTGTTTCTTGAAGCCGCGCAGAAGGAGCATGTGCACGATGGCCCTCTATAGGCACATGATCAAACACAACCGTTTCAGAAGATGCGATTGATCCTGCGCTGTCACTATTTTTCCGGGAGATATGAAGCGCGACAGCAGCTCTATGGAAAACACGCTTAATCGCTTGACCTACCGACACAAAAAACACCGCGATTTTCTTCGCAATGTTCTTCAGCGGATTTTGTTGTGGTTTATTTGAACGTGTATAGTTTTCTTCAAACATGTAACGTCACCTTATCAGTTTTTAATTTTTTTAATTATACCATAAATCAAAACTTACGACACCATTATCGATATTAATTTACATTTTTCAGATTTTGTGATGGTAAAGAATTGCCGCGCATAGCTTTAAATAGGTGATGGGAATGAAGGCTCGCAAAAGGCATTTAAAAACGTGGTTTGCTTTGCTGCTGCTCGTTTTGGTAATCGTTGGCTATGTCATTATTGATGAGGCCATACGGCCGACCATATTGAGTTTGTCCGAAGCGCGCCTTCGTGCTATCGCGGCGAAAGCGATGAACGAGGCTGTTCGCGAAACCGTGGGTTCCGGCGTGACGTATACAGACCTCATTAGTATTCAGAAAGATTCCGAAGGCAATATCACTCTTGTTTCCGCCAATGCTGTGCTGATGAACAACCTTGCCGCAAGCACTGCCATTGCTGCCCAGGATAAGATACTCAATATTGGTGAACAGGGAATAAAAATACCTATTGGAACAATCTTAGGCGGTCAGCTGATGTCAGGTCGGGGTCCGTCCGTCGTTGTCAGGGTAGAGCCTGTCGGCTCGGTCACATCCGACTTTAAGACAGAATTCGAAGACGCAGGCATCAATCAGACGCGTCATAAGATTTACCTTGTGCTTAACGCAACTATTCGCATTCTGATCGGCAATTCAGCGCAGACAGTTGAGATTTCTTCACAGGTACTCATATCCGAGACCATTATCATTGGTGATGTTCCGCAAAGCTTTGTGGAGGTGGATAACACAGACGATTTGTTGAACCTTCTGCCCGACAGTATGATCGAATAACGGCATTGTCACAAATGGGCCTTTTATGTTATGATATCAAAAGATTTATATAAGAGGTGACATATGTCCGGACATTCGAAATGGGCGAATATTAAGCATAAGAAAGAACGTACAGATTCCAAGCGCGGCAAGATATTTACGAAGATTGGCAGGGAAATTGCGGTTGCAGTTAAAGAAGGCGGTTCCGACCCGGAATCAAACTCTAAGCTTAAAGATGTAGTGGCCAAGGCCAAAGTCAACAACATGCCAAACGATACAATTTCGCGGTCAATTAAAAAAGCAGCAGGTGAGCTTGGTAATATCAATTATGAATCTGTGGTCTATGAAGGATATGGTCCCGGCGGTGTAGCCGTTATTGTTGAGGCGCTGACGGATAACCGCAACAGAACGGCAGGCGAAGTGCGCCACAGCTTTGACAAAAACGGCGGCTCACTTGGCGCAACCGGCTGCGTGGGCTGGATGTTTGAAAGAAAAGGCGTAATCGTCATTGAAAACAGTGACGGCATTGACGCGGACGAGCTTATGCTCGCCGCGCTGGACGCAGGTGCACTGGATGTACAGGATGATGAAGGTGCTTTGGAAATCACGACAGATACCGCTTCTTTTTCGCAGGTTTATGATGCGCTTGAGAAAAGCGGATACACGTTTGCCATTGCCGAGGTTCAACTCGTGCCGTCTAATACCGTTGACGTAACGGAAGAAATCGAGGAGAGCGTACTAAAAATGCTTGATATGCTCGAAGACAATGACGACGTCCAAAACGTTTACCATAACGCTGTGATTGACGAATAAAGCGCATTAAAGTAACAAAGAATACCCCAAAGATAATAATCTTCGGGGTATTCTTTATGTTCTTTCGCAAGCATAGAAAATTAGTCATCTTCTGCGCCATGCTGCTAACTATCGCTGTTTTTGGTATTGTCGGTTTTCTTATAGCAGAAAGTGAGCCGCGTATCGTTACTGAAAAAGATGAAGCAGAACCTGCCGTGAAGGCCGGTGCAGACAACGACCGTATCACCAAGGACACCGTTATCACATGGGATTATGAATACGATATGTGTAAACATCACGTCTATGTGGATGCTGAGCCTGATCCGAAAATGATCGGCCTTGGTTTCACTCAGCTTCAGGATTCTTACCCGAATGTGCATATCGTCTCGTTTTCAGCCGAGGAAGTGGTGCTGAAAAAAAGCTTCGAGTGCTATTGCCCCGAGCATTACATACTAAAAAAATCAGGTGATAAGCTGGCTGTTTACCGTACCGCTGCAGGATCAGATAAATTAGATATCTATATCAACATTGATATAGATTTTGAGGATATGAAAGAAGACGATCAGCGGGCGATGGAGGCAGGTCGCGTATTCAGTGATCTCGATGACCTTCAGGTCTACTTGGAAGAATTAAACGAATAAAATACTGTTGACGTTTATATTGAATCAATGTATGATAAAGAAAATTTAATTTATAGTATGTCTTCGGGGTAGGGTGCAATTCCCTTACCGGCGGTGAAAGTCCGCGAGCGCAAGCTGATACGGTGTAATTCCGTAACCGACAGTAAAGTCTGGAT
>JAEWQS010000008.1 GCA_023399095.1 Bacillota bacterium | reverse complement strand
TGTGATTGCAGCTTGTGATACAGGCTTCGCAATGGGTGCAAAGTGATTCGTCCCAGACAAGACCGCCTTCCAGCGCGTGAATCTGGTGCCGCGTTCTGTCCGTCACACAGCCCATGGCGATATTTTTGCATGCGCCGCCGTATCCGCAGGCGCCGTGGCCTTTCACATGAGACAGATCGATCATGACATCCGCGTCATGGATATTGCCTCCAATGTCCACATTCTTAAATGTGCGAAAATCAACTTCTTTTTCATATATATACCGATCCATTGTGCCGCAGACGGGAACGATGGGCGCGCCCATAAGCTCTTCGGTGTAACCCCGTAAACGCGCACCGTCCACCACCTGATCGGTGATAAAGGGGCGTGCGCCGTATGATTTTAGCTTTTCGATGAGCATGCGGACAAACAAAGGATGAATCGTGGTATATCCGATTTCCCGGCCCACGTGCATTTTGACGGCCGTCCATTTGCCGGCCACGACTTCTCCAAGGTTCAGTTGATCAATCAACCGTCCGAAACGTTTGGGCAGCGTTTCATCCGGATCATACTTGCTGAATTTCACTGAAGCGAACAGAATATTTGAGCTCATGAATTCCTCCGACAGAACATGTTGTCTAGATATTCATTATACTATGCGGCGGCGCAAATAAACAGGGTTTTTGAGCAATCCGTTTTACGCGATATTTATTTGTCGTATAAGTTGCGACCTTGTTTGTTAATGTTATATAATAGCATAAAATAACAAGCGGTCAATTGCTCATGGGTTTTTAATCAAACTCATTGGCAAACTATAAACAAAACGATTATCCATTCATTGACACCACCAATCACATCACTGCCTCGAATGTTGACGTATATATTTTTTGATGCGCTTTCCTAAAAGCGTACAGTGAAAATCTTGAGGACTTGTTTCATATATAGAAATTTCATGTTTAATGAACAATTATAGAAAATAATAGTTAGCCATGTTAAGTAATGGTTTATCTATACAACCAGAAACAGAAACTGAAGGGTTCAAAGCGCGGCGATGAGCGAAACAAGCGGTTTATTGAATATTGATGGGAATAAAAAGTGGAAAAGTATGCTGGAGCTGATTTCTGAGATCACCGAAAGTCCGGGTGCTTTTATTATACGTTCAACCGTACAAGGCGAAGAAGTGATTCTCAAAAGCTGCGGGAAGATCGGTATGGAGGGTATAGCCAACGCACTGACAGCAGATGCCGCTGAATACAGCAAAAAGGTGATAAATACACAAAAGAAGCTGATCGTGAATAACAGCCTGAAGGATGATGAATGGAAGCATCTGCCCTCGGGGCTCACGTCTTATATGGGGTTTCCGATATTATGGCCATCAGGACAGGCTTTTGGTGTTATTTGTATTCTTGATAAAAAGGAAACAAAGTTTTGGAACTGGTCTCAGCACCTGCTCGCCCAGTATGCCGCTATCATGCAGGACGATCTGTCATCGGCAATAGACAGGCAGCGCCTCAAAGAGCAGAAGCATTTGCGGGCGCATGAGGAAGAGATGCTCCGGCAGACTGAGGAGCAGTTCAGGATGATATTTCAGTCCTCCCCGGCTGCGATATTGATATCGGCGCTTCACGACGGGCGGATTGTTGATGCAAACGACAGCTATCTGCGCCTGTTTGGATTTGAAAAAGGGGAGCTGATAGGCAGCATCGGCATGAAGCTCAGTATATTTGACGACCCGGAGGTACGGGAAGTGATGGTGGGCAGGCTGGATAAAGGTGAGTCTGTCCGCGACTACGAGACTTCGCTTTATACAAAATCGGGTGAGCTGCGCCAAGTGCTGATTTCTCTTGACAAAACGGTGTTTAATGACGAGCCATGTTTGATTTACACCGTTTATGATCTGACGTCGGTCATTGCGCTCAAAGAAAACCTCAAAAGGATGAATGAGCAGTATTCCCTTGCTTCGCGTGTGACGGAGATGGGAACCTGGGACTGGGATTTGACAACCGACACCATGGCTTGGGATGCGCAGATGAGCGTTCTTTACGGTGCGAACAGCACCGCTTTTGCGGGTACATACGCGGATTGGTTGACTTATGTGCACCCTGATGACGTGACGAAGGTTCAGGAACGGCTATCCAAGACGGTGCATGGACAGGAAGAGTATGAGGATGAGTTTCGCATCATCCGCGCGGATGGAGACATTCGGTATGTGAAAGCGATCGGCAACACCGTGCGCGACGATAGGGGCCGCGCATTGCGTATGATCGGCGTCAATATCGATATCACGGCGGTCAAAAAGAATCAGATGAGGGTTCAGGAAAGCGAAGCGCGGTATCATTCCCTGTTTCACAATAACAACGCGGTGCAGATTCTCGTGGACTGTGAGACAGGTAGCATATGCGACGCGAACACTGCCGCGCGCCAGTATTACGGACTTGTGGGCGATGAGGGAAAAAAACTCTGGGATATCGATACGTGCGGTGAAAACGCTGTCCGAAAAAGGCTTCCTAAGGCGTTCGAAAAGGGCACGGATAGCTTCAGCTCCCAGCACACTCGTTTTGACGGACAGCAGCGTGATGTTGAGATTTTCGGAGGTCGTGTGGAAATCGGCGGAAAAAAGCTGTTTCACATGATCGTGCAGGATATCGCGGAGCGTAAACGCACAGAACGGGGTCTCATCGAGAGCGAGAAGAGATTTCGGCTTTTTGTAGAAAATGCACCCGATGGGGTTTTTGTCGAGATGGACGGTGTGTTTTCATATGTGAACCATATGACGGTGGATCTATTCGGGTGTGCCAGCGAGCATGACCTTTTGGGCAATCCGGTATACCCCTATTTTTCAGCTGCTTCGCAAAAAAAGATGGCATCGCGTTTCAGGCGGCTGCATGTCAACAAGAAACCACTGGAGATGGTCAGAGAAACGATCATTCAGCCGGACGGCAGGCATGTTGAAGTAGAGATTTCGGCTGTGCCGTTTCAGTTGGGCGGTGAAGACGGTGCGCTCGTTTTTCTGCATGACATCACATTGCGCAAACAGCTTGAAAAAGAAAAGCTCAACATGGAGGCACAGCTCAGACAAAAGCAGAAGCTTGAATCCATTGGCATACTTGCAGGCGGCGTGGCGCATGAAATCAACAACCCGGTAAGCGGCATCATCAATTATGCACAGCTTATCAGCGAATCGCCCGGGGTGGACGCTGATATCGTTGAATTTAGCGGTGAGATCATCAAGGAAGGCCAGAGAATCGCGGGTATCGTGAAGAATCTTTTGAAATTTGCGCGGCAGGAGAAGCAGACCCACAGCCTTGCGCAGGTGAACGATATCATCAACGAAACGCTGCTGCTGATACGCACGATCATACGCACCGATAAGATTGCGCTGGACGTGGCGCTTACGCCGGATCTACCGAGCGTCAAGTGCCGGAGCCAGCAGATTCAGCAGGTGCTCATGAATCTGATCACGAACGCGCGCGACGCGCTTAATACCCGCTACAAGCAGGAACATAAGGATAAATGCATTGTGCTTTCCAGCGCGTATTTAAAGCGCACAGATGGCAGCGAGTGGGTGAGAGTGACCGTGGAAGACCATGGGATGGGCATACCCGACGATGTGAAGGATAAGATGTTTGATCCGTTCTTCACAACGAAATCGCGAAATGAAGGCACGGGACTTGGGCTGTCCATCAGTCATGGAATCGTGCAGGATCATCACGGTACACTCTATTATGAAACGGAGCTTGGCAAATACACACGCGCGATATTGGAGCTGCCGGTGAACAATGGCTGGGAACTATCGGGCAAGGCGGAGGAGTAAGGATGCCGAATATTTTGGTTGTGGATGATGAAAAGAGCATTCGCGTTACAATAGGCGAGTTTTTAAAGCGCGCCGGTTATGAGGTAAAGACAGCAGAGAACGCTGAGGTCGCGCTGGAGCTGCTGGATGCGCATGAATTTGACACGGTGCTCACCGATATAGTGATGCCGCGGCGGTCGGGCGTCTCGCTGCTTAAAGACATACATAACAAGCAATCCAACGTGCAGGTGATCATGATGACGGGTGAACCGACGGTGGAAACAGCGGTGGATGCGGTGCGCCTTGAGGCGCGCGATTATCTTGCCAAGCCGATATCGCGTGATGATCTGCTAAAAGCTGTTCGCCAGGCGGTGGGATATAAAGAGCTGCTGGATGAAAAACAGCGGCTGGAGCGCGAAAACGCGGCTCAGAAGCAAAACCTGGAACGGCTGGTGGAGGAGCGCACGCGCAAGATGCGTCAGGCGATGCTCAATACGGCGTACGCTGCGGCGGCGATGCTGGATCTGCGAGATCCATACACGGCAGGTCATCAGCGGCGCGTGGGCGCGCTGGCCAGTGACATCGGTCGCGAGATGGGGCTGTCTGCGGATATGGTGGAAGGGCTTAACGTGATCGGCTGTATCCATGATGTGGGCAAGATCATGGTGCCGACGGACATACTCAACAAGCCGGGGCAGATTTCACCGCTTGAATACGAGCTTATCAAGGAGCACGCGCGCAAGGGCTATGAGGTTTTGAAGGATTATGAGATGCCGTGGCCTGTGGCCGAGATCGTCTACCAGCACCACGAACGGCTTAATGGCAGTGGGTATCCGCGCGGGCTTAAGGGCAGCGAGATATGGATTGAGACGTGCATCATTTCCGTGGCGGACGTGCTGGAGGCCATGATGACGCACCGGCCTTACCGCCCGAGTTTGGGGCTGGATGCCGCGCTCGATGAAATCACGTCGAACCGCGGCGTGCTCTATCATCCCGACGTGGTGGATGTCGCCGTGGAGTTGTTCAGCCAGAGTGAATACCAGCTTATTGGCTAATGAATCATTGATAAGTGAAGCGGCGCGACGGAGCACACAGCTTCATCGGCTGCTTTTTATTTTGCGAGGAGAAAGGGCACAATATGGGACGCATTTGGATTGACACAACAATTTACACAACGCCGCCGCAAAGCGAAGGGCGGCTTAAAAAAGAGATGGATGCCTATGCATTGCTTGAAGGGCTGAATATTCCGTTTTTTCGGTTGGATCACGGCGCGGCGGCCACGGTGGATGATTGCCTCGAAGTGGAGCGGTTGCTGAATATCAGCATTTGCAAAAATCTTTTTCTTGCGAATTCACGTAAAACGGAATTTTACATGCTCATGATGCCGGGCGAAAAACGCTACAAGGCAGGAGAGGTGGCTGCGCAAATACAGTCTACACGGTTGTCCTTCGCCAACGCTTTTTATATGGAGAAGCTTCTGAATATCACACCGGGGTCGGTGAGCGTGCTTGGACTGATGAACGACATGAATCATGATGTGAAGCTGCTGATAGACTGTGATCTGCTCAAGGAGGAGTTTGTCGGTTGCCATCCGTGCGTGAACACGACAAGCTTAAAGCTGCGAATGGACGATTTGCTGAAAAAGTTTCTGCCGTATACGGGGCATGAACCGCGGCTTGTAACGTTATAGCAAAAGCGGGCGATCACAGATCGCCCTTGCACATGATTACAATATCGAAAGCGCTATGCCTGCGCGTCAGCATCAGACGGTGAATCTGCCAAAGGCTCTGCCTGTGATGCCAAATAAGCAGTGTATTGGTCGTAAGCATCGCCCTGCCAGCCGGGCCACGCCTCGGTGACGGGAATGTCGCCGGCCTTCAGTGCCGGGCGCTTAGACGGCTTTTCAGGGAACACAAGCTGCTCCTTAATTGCCGCAGCTTCTTGATCGTCCTTATCGCCGCGTATAATTTCGCAAACTGTGCCGGGGCCAAGATTATAGTAGATCCAGCGCGCGTCTGGCACGAGCATGCGCACGCAGCCGTGCGATACACGCTTGCCAAGCTCGTTGTATGAGTTGGTATAACTGCGCGCGTTTCGTGATTCGTAAATCAGCGAGTGACAGAAGATGCTGCGCGTGATTTGCCGCCAATACTGACCAAACACGCCGTATGTGACAAACTTGCCGAAGCGCACGGAGCTGTCGCCCATCTCAAACGTGCCTTGCGGCGTGGGTGTTTTTCTTGCGCCGGAGCTGACGATAATATAGCGCACGGGAACCGTATATCCGCCACCCGCGTCTTTTTTATACACGGTGGCAAATTGGTGATAGACGTTGATCACGAGCTTATAAGTATCCGCGGGCGGAAACGGCGGTAGATCGTCTTCGTCGTATACATCGTTGTCGCCCACGAGCTCTTCAAATGTCATTGCGGTGGTGGGTGCGAGCATGTCAAATGACTGTGCCTGTTTTTCAATGGCAAGCGGCTCCGGTTCGGGAACAGGCGTAGGCTCGAGTGATGGTTCGGGTGAAGGCGGCGGTGTTTCGGCTGTAGGGGCTTGCGCTATCGGGTTTCCCGAAGGCTCCGCTTCCATGGGCTGCACATGATTGGCAGGGTTGAGAGCCACAAGCAATACAATGGCTGTGGAGATGCAGCAGATTATTATCAAAATGCAACGGACAGATTTATTCAACACACACCTCCATGATATCACGCGCTACCAATATCTATAAGATTTTATAATAAAACAGCATCCAAGTCAAAGAAATTGTTAATCACAGAGACATGCGCATCCATCCCTTGACATCACGCAATCTGTCGTATACCCTAAAGAAAAATAAGGTATAACATGGTAATAATAATAGCGATATCTTGGTTATACTGTTATAATGTGAAATTATTATAATTGACATATAACAAAAACTCTATTAGAATATGTTATAACGTATGTCACGACGCGTTTTAAATTGTACTTCTGTCTAAGTATTGACTTGAAAGGAATAATTCAATATTGTTTCTTCGGTTGGGAGATACATGATGTCGATTTTAGAATTAAACGGTGTGACCAAGTGCTTTTATAAAAATAGAGTTCTTAATAACGTCGATTTAAAACTGGAAAAGAATGAAATCCACGCTATCATCGGAAAAAACGGAGCTGGAAAAACAACTCTTGTTAATATTCTTGCGGGCTTATACCCGATTGACTCTGGATCGATAATGTTCGAGGATAAAAAAATCTGTATAAAAAGGCCAAGCGATTCAATTAAACTCGGGATATCTGTTTTGCAGCAGGAACCTTGCCTTTTTGATCATTTAACTGTTGCTGAAAATATTATGGTTAATCATTTGCCTGTCAAAAACAATCTCGGGATAATAGACAAAGATCAATTATTCACTGAAACACAGAGTTTCTTGGATTTATTAGAGTTTTCTATTCAAAGCAACGTGATAGTTGATCAATTGAATCTGGCACAAAAAAGGATGGTGGAACTGGCGAGAGTTCTCTATCGCAATGCAAAAGTCATCATTTTGGATGAACCCACAGCTTCTCTTTCAGAGATTGAGACAAACGCGATGTTAAAGTATATAAAAAAGCTTAAAACAAAAGGTGTATCAATTATTTATATATCTCAAAGATTTGAAGAGATCGTACAACTGGCGGATAGGATTACTGTTTTGAGAGACGGCGCTGTTGCAGGCTGTTTAAGTGCAAATTCAGCTGATTTCAAGGCGCTTGTAAAAATGATGTGGGGAGAGTGCATGTGGAACAGATATCCAAAGCTGAGCGTACAACGCGGACGAGAAATTTTCGCTGTTGAAAATTTGGATGGGGGCAGTTACATAACGGATGTCACCTTCTCTGTCGATAAGGGTGAGATTGTGGGCATTACAGGACTTGTTGGATCTGGGAGAACAAAGCTTGCAAGATTGATATTTGGGCTTGAACAAAAAAGAAGGGGCGGCGTTTATATCGATAGGTTGGAAGCATCTATTAAGTCGCCAAAAGACGCTATTAATCTTGGTATCGCTTACGTGACAGAAAATCGATTTGAAGAAGGTGTTTTTGGGAATCTAAGCGTATTGGATAATGCTTTCTCTGTTAAGTATTTTGAAGAAGGGAGATTCATTTTTGACACCTTAATCGATAATAAGGTTTTTAAGAGGTACAGTGATAAAATAAATATCGATATAGGATCACCGGTAAAAAAAATAATCGAACTTAGCGGAGGAAAACAACAAAAGGTTATGCTTATGCGGTGGTTTTTGGCTGCTGCTAAGATCATCATATTTGACGAACCTACACGCGGGGTTGATATAGCGTCCAAGGTGGATATATATAATCTTATGAATGACCTGATAAGGAAAGAGGCTGGAATTATAATGATTAGTTCAGATATTGAAGAATTGATAGGAATGTGCGATAGAATCATCATTTTACGAAATGGAGGCATTGCAGCAGATTTAAACAAAAAAGATTTTAGTTATGAAACCATATATCATCACATGACCGGGAACTGATTTTAGCAACACTTAAATGTAAACTCACGTAGGCATAGCCATCCCGCAAAAAAAGCATTAAACGATACAAAACAGTCAATATCGATCAATACACAAAAACAAAATAGGCAAATTGGTCAGCAGAGAACAATGTACAATTGAATGCATAAAAACATTGAATATACTGCTTTTTGCGCGTTATTATAGTTACTATGTTTGATTTAAAAAATAGATAAACAAATATACGCTCAAAAGAATGATCAAAAACGAAGAAATAACAGAAATAAAAATAAAAAAAAGAGGAATTATTGAAAGTATGTAGAATATAATGCGTATATAATCATAGCTGCAGCAAAAGGTTATATAATTATTAACTTGAGGAGATTGTTGATGAAAAGAGTATTAATGTTCTTGTTGGTTGTTGCGTTAGGAATTTCACTGGCTGCGTGTAGCGGGACACCTGCAGCAACAAGTGAAGAACCGGCTGCTCCTTCTGAGAGCCAGGAAGCGGTAGAAGCGGTAGAACCGGAGACTGCGGAAACCAGCGAGGAGCCCGCTGAACAGGAAGCGGCTGCGAGCAACGGAGAAATTGCGCTTGTTCCTCCGGGAATGACGAGTCCGTATTATGACGCCTTGGTAAAGGGTGCAAAGCCAATTGCTGAGGAACTTGGATATACGCTGACTGTTCTTTCCCCGGAGAAGGAAAGTGATGCTGCCGGTCAGGTTAAGATTGTTGAAGATCTGATCACCAAAGGCGTCAAAGCCATCGGCCTATGTTCAATTAATGACGACTCTATTGTGGCAGCCGTAAAAAAAGCAAATGAAGCCGGTATCCCTGTAATATTCTTCAACTCATCGTTGAAAGAGCTTTCTGACGGTGAAATCTATTGCTATATCGGTTTCCAAGAAGAACCCGGTGCTAAGAATATGGCCAAATATGTAAGTGAAGTCAAAGAAGGTAAGGCAAACGTTGGAATCATTGAGGGCCTGCCGAGCACATACACAACAGCCAGAAAAGGCGGTTTTTCTGAGCAGGCTGCGGAATATCCCGGCTTCAAGATCGTCGATTCTCAAACGGGCGAGTGGGAAAGAGAAAAGGCGATGAACGTGGCGACAAACATGCTGCAGGCACATCCGGAGATCGATACATTCTTCGCATGCAGTGATGAAATGGGACTGGGCGCTGCGAAAGCTTGTCAGGCCGCGGGCAGAGAAGATGTCGTTATCGTCTCGGTCGACGGTAATCCGAATGCGCTGGAAGCGATTATGAATGGAGAGATGACAGCAACTCTCGGCGTGAATCCCAAACTGACAGGAGAAATCACAATTCAGCAGATGGATAACGCAATTAAAGGGATTGCTGCAGAGGAAAAAATGATAATTATCGATACAGTTGTTATTGATAAAACAAATGCGGCAGAATTCATGGAATAAAAACGGCTAAAGTATGGGTTAAGGTTTGGGTCTTTAGCGAGAAGAAAAAATGCGTTAAAGACCCAAACTAGTATTCATCATGATTAAAAGAAAATTAAGGAGTGAAGCGAATATGTCAGAATTCATCCTCCAAATGAAATCTGTGTCAAAAAGATTTCCCGGTGTGCTTGCTTTGGACGCTGTTCATTTGGATGTGAGAAAGGGTGAAGTGCATTTATTGGCTGGTGAAAACGGGGCGGGTAAATCGACGTTGGTCAAAATATTGGCGGGTGCGTATAAAAAAGATTCAGGGGAAATCGTCTTGAATGGCCAGACGGTGGAACACCTTACACCTAAACATGCACAGGAACTCGGAATAAGCATTATCTATCAGGAGTTTAATCTCATTCCATATTTAAGCGTTGCTGAGAATATATTTCTGGGCAGGGAAATCCTGTCAGATAAAATTCCAGGCAAAATCGACTGGGATAAAATGAATAGCAGCGCACAGAGGATTTTAGACGATTTACACGTGGACATTCAAGCAAAAGCGATCATTAAGGATCTGGGAGTTGCGCAACAGCAGATGGTGGAGGTCGCCAAGGTGATGTCTCTCAATTCTGAGATCATCGTTATGGACGAACCAACGGCATCTCTCACAAATAAAGAAATTGAAAGTCTGTTTGCTACAATTAAAAAGCTAAAAGAAAAGGGCATATCTATCATTTATATTTCGCACCGGCTGGAAGAATTTAATCAAATCGGAGACAGGGTAACGGTTTTAAGAGACGGCAAAACGATAAAGACTCTTGATTTGAAGGATACAAGTACGGATGAATTAATCAATTTAATGGTAGGACGGGAGCTAAAAGAGAAATTTCCCAAGATATCCATGCAAAAAGGACAAGAGGTTCTCAAAATATCAAATTTGTCCACAAAATCACTGCTTAAAAATGTGAGTTTCAGTTTACATGCCGGTGAGATTCTAGGCGTCGCGGGGCTTGTCGGAGCGGGAAGAACCGAAATGGCAAGGGTGATATTCGGTTTGGATCATATGGAAAGCGGCGAAGTCATTATCAATGGAACAAAAACCAATATCAGAAATCCACGAGAAGCGATAAAAGCCGGAATTGGGTTTATTACGGAAGACAGGAAATCCGAAGGATTGGTGCTCACTCTTGATGTCGGAAGCAACATTACTCTTGCGGGACTTGGTCAATTTGCAAGGGGAATCCATATTGACTTGAAAAAAGAAAGAAATGCTATAACCGAATATATATCAAAGCTCAACATAAAAACTTATGGCAGCACACAAAAAGCATTGAATTTGAGCGGCGGAAACCAGCAAAAAGTCGTTATTGCCAAATGGCTGCTGTCTAAGTCCAAGATTTTTATATTTGATGAACCAACAAGGGGCATCGATGTTGGTGCAAAAACGGAGGTCTATAATCTGATAAATGAGCTTCTTAAAGGCGGCGCGGCTGTTTTGTTTATATCATCAGAACTGCCCGAGATATTAGGAATGAGCGACCGTATTATCGTGATGTGCAGAGGTGAAGTGACTGCAGAGCTAGAGACAAAAGAAACCACACAGGAAAAAATATTATTCTTTGCGACGGGAGGGAAAAAATACATTGCTTAATTCATTGAAAAATAAATTTGATTTCTTAACAAACAGGAAAAACTCTGCACAGAGTGTGCTCGGCGTGTTTTTCGCGTTTATCCTACTGTGTATTGTGATGACAATATTGTCGCCGATATTTCTTACGCCTAATAACCTTATTAACGTTCTGCAGCAGATTTCAATAAATGCTATCATTGCTGTCGGCATGACTTTTGTGCTTCTGCTGGGGGGGATCGATTTGTCCGTCGGCGCAATTGTTGCCTTTACGGGGCTTATCATGGCGATTCTGATGAAGAGCGAAATGAATGTCTGGTTGGCCATTTTGATCGGCTTGGTAGGTGCCAGCCTCCTTGGGTACATTAATGGATTCTTAATCTCAAAATTCAAGCTGCCGCCTTTTATTGCGACTCTGGGCATGCTGTCTATAGCCAGAGGTGCCGCATATACCATTTCCAATGGTCAGCCAATATACACATTTCCTGATGAATTCATTATGATCTCAGAAAGAATTGGAGTCATCCCCATTCCCATGATCATCATGCTTGTGGTGTTTCTGATCACTTGGTACATATTAAAATATACAAAGCTTGGCCGATACACTTATGCCATAGGCGGCAGTGAGACGGCAAGCGAATTGTCAGGTATCAATGTCGGTCGCTATAAGAAGATGGTTTATACAATTTCGGGTATATGTTGCGGAATTTCATCAATACTTCTGACATCCAAGCTGGATGCGGCCGTTCCGGTGGCGGCAGATGGCTATGAACTCGATGCGATTGCTGCCGTTGTTATCGGCGGAACAAGCATGATGGGTGGAGAGGGAAAGCTGGCGGGAACTTTTATTGGAGCGCTAATCATTGGCGTTATCAGCAACGGTTTGAACCTGTTGTCGATTCCGCAGGGGCCTCAGAGAATGGTAAAGGGCGCGATCATTGTCATAGCGGTCACGATAGATGTTTTAAGAAAAAACAGTAGAAAGGCCCAATAGGATGGTCGTTAGGCAAAACGTTCGCAAGAAGCAAATTCTATGGTTGATTCGTTTTGTTGCCGTGTTATAGCTTGTTTATGTGGGCGCAGAATATCCGGTATTTCAAATCGAGATCGAGCGCTCGCAGATTCTTGATTATTCAGGCTGTGCACAATCGCTGTTTTGCCGAATCGACTTGACGTGCCCAAGAACGCAGAACTCTCGGATAATGTTGATTAAGATTGAATGATATATTATAATGGATATAAAGTTTTGCAGAATGTATTGAGATGGTAGTGAAAAAAATCGTTCTGCTTCGGGTGATGAAATGTTTGCAGTAGAACGAATAAAAAAGATAAAAGAAATTGTATATGAGAGAAAAAAGGTTGACGTCATCACGCTGAGCAACGAGCTTTCGGTTTCAGATGTGACCATTCGGCGTGATCTTGAAAAGCTGGAGAACGAAAGCTTCCTCACAAGGTCGCACGGCGGGGCGATACTGAATGAGTATTTAAACGTTATTGATTCACAGCTCATTTTGCCGCTTGATACCACAAACGCTCACGAAAAGCAAACCATTGGGAAGTTATGTTCCCACATGGTCAACGACAACGACACGATTATTTTGGGGCCGGGGACGACCAGCCGATATATTGCAAAGAACTTGGATAACAAAAAGAACATCAAAGTCGTCACAACGGATATTCTGGTCGCCGCGGAGCTAATTAAGCTGTCAGCTACTTCTGATATAAAAGTTGTATTAACGGGCGGTGATGTTGAGGCGTCAAATTATCAGCTTGTTGGGAGAATTGCAGAAAAAGCCTTTGATAATTTCTATGTCAATATTGCCTTTGTTGAGGTGGATGGTGTTTCTTTTGACCGAGGATATTCGGTATCTAGTGTTGAAAAAGGGTTTATCATAAAAGCCATTGCTTCAGTGTCCAAAGATGTTGTGGCTGTATGCGATTACACAAAGTTTAATGATATCTCATTCTCGCCTTTAGGTCCTGTCAATATGTTTAAGAAGGTTGTTTCTAATGAACAAACGCCAACAGAATTTAAGGAATATTACTTTGAGAACAATATTCAATTAGTCACGACATTTGATATTTACGAAAATCTCTAATTTTCAAGAGCTTCCCCATTTGGAGAATCAATTTTAGGATCCGGTAAACATAATCGGATCCTTTTTTAGTTGTGTTTTGAAAGGGAATCACGGATCTGGGGCCAGCACCAGAATAATAAATAAATATGAATTCTTGATAATGTGATACAATGAAACAAAAACACATTCGTTTGAAAAGGGGAGAGAAAATGCCTGGGCGTATGAAATGCAGAAAAGTTGATTTCTTGCCTGAGACCCAAAGCTTTGTGCCTGAGGGCAAAGACGGTGAACAAAACAAAGAATATGTTCTCAAAATTGAAGAGCTTGAAGCGATGCGTCTAAAGGACGTGGAAGACTTATCGCAAGAGGCGTGCGCAGAAAAAATGAATGTTTCGCGGCAAACGTTTCAGAAGATCATTGACACGGCGCGCAAAAAGATTGTACTTGCACTGATTAGCGGGGCGGGCATACGGATTGGGGGAGGCAGCTTTGTGACCAAGAAGTGTAAAATTATGTGCACTGAATGCGGTTATACGTATGAGCCCAGTTTTGAAGAGGACAAAGTGGGTTGTCCCCAATGCGGATCCCATAAGGTTCAGTGTATGCAAAAGAATACGCACTGCATGAAGTGGTGTTGGGACGAGGGAAAAGAATAAGAATTTAGGCCAAAGCTATGCGGGGAGAAACACCTCGCTTTTTTTTATTGCTTTCATAATGCCATATAGATTTATTAATTTAAAAAATACAAAAATGATTCACTTATAGCATTGACATTCATCTTGGCATATGCTATATTCACCTTAACAAAAGTCTAGACAAATGTCAATAATACATATACGGAGACTATTTGAACGAATATAAACAGTATTTAGAACGCATATAATCAGAATATTGAAGCTTCAAGATTTGCGAAAAGGGGTGGATGATGTGAAGGAAGATTACATTCTCAAGGCGGAGAATATCACAAAAACTTTTCCGGGAACCAAAGCATTATCAAATGTAAAAATCGAGGTAAAAGTTGGCGAGGTTCATGCGCTTGTTGGAGAAAACGGTGCTGGAAAATCGACGCTGATGAATATTATTTCAGGTGTTTTCTTGCCGGATGAAGGCCGCATTATATTCAAAGGCGAACAGGTCAGATTCTCAAACCCAAATGAAGCGCAAATGTCCGGCATAGGTTTCGTTCATCAGGAACTGGCGCTCTGTCCTGATATTTCCGTAGCGGAGAACATCTATATGGGACGATATGAAAAAGGTCCCTTAGGCATTATTAAACGAAAAAAACTGTATGCCGACACGAAAGAGATACTCAAGATGTTCAAAGCGGGAATTAAGCCGGATGGAAAAGTGGGCGAGTTAAATATTGCTGAACAGCAGATCGTGGAGATAGCCAAATCTCTGTCTTTAAAATGCAGGCTGCTTATACTTGATGAACCTACATCATCGCTGAGTGACAGCGAAACGGAAATTCTATTTGACATAATCAGAAAACTCAGAAGTGAAGGGATTAGCGTATTATACATCAGCCACAGAATGGCAGAGATTTTTGAAGTATGCGACAGGGTCACGGTTTTACGAGACGGATGCTATATCGATACATTCAACGTCTCGGATGTAACGCCGCGTCAGGTCGTTGAGAACATGGTGGGTCGCGAGCTCAGTGACTTTTATCCGCCAAAAAGCGATGAACTGGGAGAAACGCTGATTGAAGTGAAAAACCTTTGCCAAAAAGGCGGGTTCGAGAACATCGGCTTTTCGCTCAGGCGCGGTGAAATACTTGGTTTTTCAGGACTGATAGGATCGGGAAGGACCGAAGTGGCCCGAGCGGTCTGTGGTATAGATCGTTTTGATTCGGGAGAGGTCAGTTATCGCGGACAGTGTGTGCATTTTAAGAACTATGAGGACGCCATAAGTCAGGGGATATGTTATCTGACTGAAGACAGGAAGCAGCAGGGCCTGTTTTTGAACCTCAGTGTGAAAGACAATATCAATGTCACGATCATAGATAAGATTTCACAGCATTTGATGATCGCCTCCAAAAAAGAGACTGAAAATGTAAAAGAATACGTGAAGAAGCTTAACATAAAGGTTTCCGATGTGGCTCAGAAAATTGACAGCCTGAGCGGCGGTAACCAACAAAAGGCTATGATTGCGAAGTGGCTTTCAATAGATCCCAGTGTGATATTTATGGATGAGCCGACACGCGGTATTGATGTTGGCGCAAAGGCTGAAATACACAATATGCTGCGTGCGCTGGCTAATGCCGGTATTGGTATCGTCATCATATCGTCAGAGCTTCCAGAGATTATCGGTATGTGTGACAGGGTGGTTGTGATGCACGAAGGGAAGATCATGGGAGAAGTGCAAGGTCAAGAAATTACTGAAAAGACCATCATACTGATGGCTTCGGGACAATAAAAAGCAATCTATTAAAAAGAAAGATGAGGGGCATGAAAATGAATAATACGAATGGTCAAACGTTTAAAGCATTTTTCAACAAGATAAAAAGTTTCCGAGAAGCGACGATTTTGCTAACGATAATTATGTTCTCTGTTATCATATCGTTTTTAGCGCCAAATTTCTTCACTGTTGATAACTTAAAAACAACAGCGATTGGTATGTCGGCAGACGGGATCATTGCGATCGGTATGACCGTGGCGTTGGTGTCGGGAGGTTTCGATCTGGCAGTTGGCTCCATTCTTGGTGTCAGCAGCGTTATCGCTGGTGTTGCCTATCTGGCGGGTATCGACATTTGGATTGGTTGTCTGATATCGGTGGTAATCTGTATGCTGTTCGGTCTATTCAATGGACTGCTGATCGGTAAAGTCGGTATCAACCCATTCATTATCACGCTGGGAATGATGCAAATGGCTCGCGGTGTTGCATATGTGGCAACAACGGGATCTCCGCAGTCTCTAGCGTCCGTTCCGGAAGCCTTCAGCTTCCTTGGACAAGGGGATGTGCTTGGGCTGCCGTTTATTGTGCTGATCTTTATCGTCTTGGCTATTGCCGGAGACGTTTTGATGAGAAAATCATCTCCGTTCCGTAAAGTGTTTTACATAGGAAGCAACGAGAAGGCGGCCACACTTTCAGGCATCAATGTCAGCAAGACAAAGATTGGCGTGTATATGCTGACAGCATTTCTGGCCAGCGTCTCGGGACTGCTTACGCTTTCACGGTTTGGCGTGGCGACACCGACTGCCGGTCAGGGAACGGAAATGCGTGTGATTTCTGCAGCCGTCATTGGCGGAGCCAGCTTAAGCGGTGGACAAGGCACAATATTGGGCGCTGTGCTTGGCACGATTCTCTTAAACCTGATTAATAATTCGCTGGTGCTGCTGAAAGTCAGTGTCTATTGGCAGCAACTCATCAGCGGTTTGATCTTGATCTTGGCAGTGACAATTGATCATGTGAGCCATTTGAAGAAAAGAGCTGCCATTAACAAGTAAGGAACAAACAGTATTCACGAGCTGGAAAGCCGTGACAAACAATATATTGAGGAGGAAAAATCAGATGAAGAAAAAGATGCTTAAACCCATATACCTCATAATGGTAATGGTAATGGCGGTGGGATTAATGCTGAGTGGCTGCAGTGGTACAGCTCAGGTTTCCGACAGTACGACTGAGCAGGAACCCGCAGAAGTCGTAGCTGCCGCGGCGGTGGACGATGAAGTGCCCGCTGCAGCAGCAGATCAGAGCACTGGCGCTGCGTTTGGGGCGGATCCGAATGAGGAGTATTACATGGTGACGTTCCTGTCGGGTATCGAATATTGGAAAGGATGTTACAAAGGCTTTGAGGCTGCTGGCAAGGTCTATGGCGTGAAGACCATTTATGGCGGCGCTGCAGAATATGATGTCAACCAGGCTGTCACAGTGTTTGAACAGATCATTGCCAATAAACCTGCCGGTATCGCGGTAAGCTGTATCAATCCGGATGCTTATATGGAACCGATCAAAAAGGCGATGGAAGCTGGAATACCTGTTGTGACATTTGATGCTGATTCACCCAATAGCGGTCGGTATTCATTCCTCGCGACAGGCAACGTCGCAGCCGGCGAGACTGCTGCAAAGTATCTTGCTGAGGCGCTGGGCGGTGAAGGCGATGTGGCTGTGGTCACTTTGCCCGGCCAGCTTAACCACGAAGAACGCTGCGCTGGATTTGTGAACTACATTGAAGCCAACTGCCCCAACATGAAGGTTGTTCAGACGGCAAACGGGGGCGGCGAACAGACAACGGCAGCCACGGCAGCATCAGGCATATTACAAGCAAATCCCAACGTAAAGGGCTTGTTCTGTACAGATGCGACCAGCGGTGTGGGCGCGGTTGCGGCTATCGCAGAAACCAACAGATCTGATGTAAAGATTGTCAGCTTCGATACCGACAAGGGAACGCTGGACGCCATCAAGGCCGGTACCATTGAAGCTTCTATCGCACAGGGCACATGGAATATGGGCTTCTGGGCATTCCAACAGCTATTCCAGCTTAAGCACGAGCTCATCAATCCGACAGAAGGCTGGAAAGAGAAAGGTATCAACCCGCTTCCGCCTTACATCGATACCGGTGTGAATGTGGTAACTAAGGATAATGTTGATGCTTTCTATGTAAGCGAGTAATAAAGGCCATCTAGGAATTCATTCTATCTCTCCATAATAACGCCGCGACTGCCTGCGGCGTTATTTCTTTGCCCGATATTCAAAGGCTTTGCTATTTATAAAATGAATTATGACAAACGTTATATCATATGTTAAATTGGTATTGACAAAAGATATAACAAACGTTATTATACATGTATGATCAATGACATTAGCAGCGAGGCGAGAGGACATTAACAAATACCGAATCAACGAAACGTCCATAGAATAAGGAAAATGTGCTTAACAATTAATCTGATTATTAAACCAGAATACAAAAGAGATTTTTATACTGTTTAGCCGCCTATAGGCGGGTAAAAAAATAAGGAGGAGAGATGACAATGAAAAAAACTCTATCAATTGTACTCGCGCTGCTGCTTGCATTAAGCTTTAGTGTAATCGCAGGATGCCAAGCACAGACGGAAACACCATCAGCTGAGGTCTCAGATTCTGCCCCGGCGGAAGCGTCTGAAGAAACGTCTCAGGAAACGGCAGAAGAAAGCGCTTCGAGTGAGCAACCGTTAAAAATCGCATTCTTTGTGTCTGATTTAAGTAACGTTTTCCATCAGGCACAGTATGCCGCCGCGAAAGAATATGCCATGGAAAAATACGGCGCGGAAGTCTATGCGTTTGATGGACAGTCTGATGGCAATGTGATGACACAGAACATCGATCAGATTCTTGCACAGGGCATGGATATGGCAACACTTCATGTGTGGGATGATGAAGCAGCGATTCCCGGAATCAAGGATTCTCTTGAAGCTGGTGTGACAATGGCATCGTTCTTCGGACCGTTCCTTGGCACCGGAATGCCTGTTGTTCGCAGCGATGAGGCTGGCATTTCATATGACATGGGTGTTGAGATGGCGACACAGTGGAAAGAAGCTTTTCCTGACAAACCCATTGTGATGGTGCAGCTGGGATGGCCGAACCATACCGAAGTGAAATCCGGTCGTACAGACCCGTTTGTTGAGGGCGTTCTCTCGGTTGATCCCGATGCAGAGAACCTTGGTTGTCTGGATGCCAGCGGCGGTGCCGACGGTGCAAAACAGATAATGGCTGACCTTTGCACACAGCATCCCGAAGTGAACCTGATTTATTCCGAAGCTTCTAACTTGACTGTTGGCACAATGGCTGCATTGAGAGAAGCAGGCAGGGGTGTGTTTGCAGATGGAAAACCGCTTACCGAAATCGTCTGCAGCGTTGACTTCGACGAAGTGGAGATGGCAGAAGTGTACGATCCTAACAGCTCTCTTAAGCTTTCTATGGGTCTTCCGCCAATCGATACTGCGAAGGCAAGAATCGACAATCTGTTCGCTATCAGAAATGGTGAAATTGAGCAGATTGGCGAAACAGAAGTTGAAACATTTGCGAAGGCTTACAACATTTCTTTCTGGACAATGGACCGTGCGGATGCTGTCAAGTGGCTCAATGAGCAGTTTGGCACAAGCGTCGAATAACAAACAGTAACGGCTTTGATAGCGGGAGGAGCTGTGTTTCCTCCCGCTATCTATAGTATAAGCATCCGCAACAACGTTTTTAGAGATGAGAATCGGGGGCATAAAAGATGAGCGAAAATGTATTGGAGATTAAAAATCTTGTTAAGGATTATCCCGGTGTAAGAGCTGTCAACGACGTCAGCTTTGATATCAAAAAGAATACTGTTCATTGCTTGGTGGGCGAGAACGGTGCAGGCAAGTCAACTTTGATAAAAATACTCACGGGTGCTATCCAGAGATCACAAGGCGTTGTGCTGTTGAACGGACAAGAATACTGTGCAAATAATCCCAAAGAAGCAAAACATAAAGGTATCAGTACATTATTTCAGGAACTCAACGTGGTTGATCAGCTCACAGTGGAAGAGAATTTGACGCTTGGTATGGAAGATACGTCATTTGGGTTTTTAAAGAAAACACCGAAGATCAAGAAGATTATCGATGTGCTTGCCAGCCTGGAACCTTCTATTAGCCCGCGTCAGTATGTATCCACATTGAGCGTCGCGAAAAAACAGATAATTGAAATCGCGAAGGCCGTGGCCAGCGATGCCGAGATCATCATTATGGATGAACCGACAGCGGCCATATCTGAAGGTGAAATCAATCGATTGTTTCAAATTATTAGAGCATTACGGGAAAAAAATGTGACCGTTATTTATATTTCACACAGGCTCGATGAAATTTTTACACTTGGTGACTATGTGACTGTGATGCGTGACGGCTGCCATATTGAAACAAAAAAGGTGTCTGATGTGGCAGACCGATCCGAGCTTATAAAAATGATGATAGGCAAGACTGTTTTTGAAGCCTATACGCCTCCCGAAACACCCGCACATGAAACGATTCTTGAGGTGAAAAATCTAAACAATCATAAGCTTAAAGATGTTTCGTTTTCAGTTAAAAAGGGAGAGATAGTTGGCTTTTACGGCTTGGTTGGTGCGGGAAAAACAGAGCTCGCGCGGGCTATATACGGTCTTGATCCATATAAAGGTGATATAGTTTTCAAAAACGAGAAGCTTAATCCGTCACCCAGTGCGGCTATTGCCGCAGGTATTGCTTTGGTTCCCGAGGAAAGACGCTCTCAAGGGCTGTTTACCATACTCACAATAAGGGGCAACGTGCCCGTTATGAACATGAAGAAAATTTCCAATAAGGGTATCATCAACAGGGCGAAGGAAAGGAAAGCGACACTCGACTATATTGATAAGCTAAAGATTGCGACGAGCGGAATAGAAAAGGAAGTATCAAAGCTGTCCGGCGGAAACCAGCAAAAAGTTGTTTTCTCCAAGTGTCTGTTTGCTGATGCGGATCTTCTGATGCTGGATGAGCCGACGCGTGGCATCGATGTTGGCGCAAAAAGCGAGATTTACAATATCATTCGCGAGCTTTCCAAAGAAGGCAAGTCAATTATGATTTTTTCTTCGGAACTGCCGGAGATTATCAATATGTGCGATAGCATATACCTCCTGTACGACGGCGAGATGAAAGCAAACCTATGCAACAGCTGTGATATTAACAGCGAAATGATCATTCATATTGTGACGGGAGGGGAATAATCATGAAGGGCAATTCGATTCAGAAAACCACGCTTAAAGGTAAAATGAGTAATGATGCGTTCATCACAATGTTTATGTTCGTTGTGTTGATCGGAATATTCTGTATTGCCTGTTTGTTTGTGCCGAATTTTTATATGGCACAAAACATGCTGAATCTGGTAACAAATTATTGGTATGTCATCATCATCGGTGTTGGTGTCACATTCCTGCTGACGACAGGGCATTTTGACATGTCTGTAAGCGGCATCATTGCCATGACGGGTGTTCTCTCCGTATATTTCTGTCAGAGCACGGATGGGTCTCAGCCGCTGGCGGTGGGTCTTGGGCTGCCATATGGTATAGCCGTTATCTTGGCGCTTTTATGCGCGATTGGTATTGGTGGAATAAACGCTTTCTTCATTGCTAAATTAAAAGTGGCTTCCATCATTATTACGCTTGGAACAATGTCATTTTCACGTGGTATCGGTCAGATTGTGACGCTTGGTGCGCAAAGGAATACAAGCTTGCCTGACGTTTACGGCGTCATCGGCAACGCAACGATTCCCGGAACATCGCTAAAGTTATCGGTGCTGATCATGGTGCTGATTGTCATTATTGCCGTGTTTATCGAGAAGAAAACGGTTTTCGGACGACGGACATATCTTATTGGGGCAAATTCGGAGGCGGCAAGGCTTTCAGGTGTCAAAGTGACCAAACATATATCAATATTATATCTGACAAGTGCTTTGTTGGCAGGCATAACGGGATTATTGCTTGCATCCGAGTATAAAGCAGGTATATCGAGTCGTGCGACAGGCTATGAGTTTGATGCACTGGTCATAACGCTTTTGGGCGGAACCAGTATAGCGGGCGGGTTTGGGTCTGTGTTGGGAACCGTTGTCGGTGCCCTGATACTTTCTGTTGTGACATCCTCTGCGACCGGCCTATTGCTTTCGCCCGACTGGCAATTCACAATAAAGGGTGTGGTGACCTTCCTCGCAATACTTGCGCAACGTTTCGCACTGGATAGAAGAAAAGGCTGACGTTGAGACGAGCAACTTTCTATAGAAGGAGTATTTGACATGACGCAAAAAAAATTATGCCGGTCGGTTGACTGGAGAAGAACGATAAAAAATGTCTATATATATGTTGTTCTGGTGCTTATTGTTGTCATCTTTTCCGTGGTGAAACTGAATCAAGTCGAAATGTTCGGAAGAGGGCACTTTTTAAGCCCGGACAGCATTATCAATCTGCTGCGTATGGCAGTACCGATCATGACGGTGAGCGGTGGTTTTACGCTGCTGATGATCGCGGGATACATTGATTTGTCTGTCGGAAGCGCGATGAGTTTAAGCGCGGTCGTGTTTTCGCTGATGATACTTAACGGATTTACATTTCTGACGGCTTTTCTCATTACGATGGTCGTTGGTGTGCTGCTGGGCGCGATCAATGGATTTTTAGTCATGAAGCTGCGCATTACCCCTGTTATTGCCACTTTGGTGACATTGAATTTGTATAAAGGCGCGGCGTTGCTGATTGTTCCGGACGGTATTTCAGGCATAAAGAGCAATGATACCCAACAGATGCCTTCATGGATATCTGATTTTGCAAGAGAAAAAGTGGTTTTCGGCCTTCCTGTTGCGTTATTCGTGGCTCTTGCTGTGATTGCTATTTTGGTCATTTTGCAGCGAAAAACGCTTCTTGGCAAGTATTCGGCGGCTATTGGCGGAAACCGTACGGCTGCGGAGCTTTCAGGTATCAATGTGGTTAAAATGGTATGGCTGCTGTATATCATAGTGGGGCTGCTTGCTGCGATGGCGGGCATTGCGCGGGCAAGCTATATGTCGCTGGGTGACCCGCTGTCGGGAGACGGAATGGAAACCGATTGTATTATCGCTGTGTTGCTGGGCGGGACTGCGTTTACAGGAGGCGAAGGCTCTGTCGCAAAGACCATTATCGGCGCATTGATTATCATGTGTATGACGACGGGGCTGATGACGGTTATTGACCCGTTCTACCAAACGTTTGCCAAAAGTGCGGTGTTGATTATGGCTGTGACGCTGAATCATTTGCTGGTCAGACAGAAGGTTAGTGCTTAAAACACAAGGCATATAATCGGGCTTCGTTATATGTTTTAGAAGTTAGCCATACAAATAATGAGAGCCCGTTATTCATATTGTAGTGAGGTATTTATCGTGAGCGATCTTCGGTCAAATCTATTTGGATTATATGAAAAGGCACTCCCAGCCTATTTATCTTGGGAAGAAAGGCTTTCGTTCGCAAAATATGCAGGTTATGACTTTGTGGAAATGAGCATTGACGAAACGGACGAGAGACTTGACAGGGTGCGCAACATAGGCGGCGAAAAGAGCGATATTGTCAATGCCGTTCTAAAAACGGGTATTCCTGTGCTGACAATGTGCCTTAGCGGCAACCGACGTTATCCGATCGGCAGCAAAGATGAAAAGGTTCGAAAAAAAGGTATTGAAATAATAAAAGGCGCCATCAAGCTTTCCGTTGAAATTGGGGTTCGCGTTGTTCAGTTGGCTGGATATGATGAGTATTATAATCCGTCTGATGAGACAACAGTTGAATTATTTGAGAAATCGTTGCTTGAATGTGTCGGCTTTGCAGAAAGATATGGCATGATGCTGGCCATTGAAACAATGGATACGAACCTGTGCGGGTCTATTGCGAGTATTATGCGGTTTGTCAACAGAATCAATTCGCCATGGCTTAATGTTTATCCCGATATTGGAAATCTATCTTCCAGAAAAGTCAATATCAACGAGGATTTTCACACGGGCAAAGATCATATCGTGGTGATACACTTAAAAGATACGCGTGAGAACGAGTTCAGACGAGTGGGTTTTGGAGAAGGTATTGTTGATTTCATACATTTCTTTAAGCTTTTAAGCGAAATGGACTATAAGGGGCCGTTTGTGATTGAAATGTGGTCGGATGATGATCTTATATCCATACCTGACGTAAAGAAGGCGAAAGAGTTTATTTTTGACAGGCTGGAGGAAGCATGCCCGAAGGGTTTGGACAATGCAAAGACAGACAATGAAATATGGAGTAAAGAAAATGTTGTCGTTTGAGGGAGGTTACTCATGAAAACTATCGGTTACAAGAAACTTACGAGGGATGCATTTGCCCCATATGGCGCGTACGGCAGTATAATATCGCCCGAAGGATGTAAATTTGGTGAGCCGCCTGTTGAGTTCTACCGAGACATGGTACAGCAATATATCGGACTGACCAATACCGTTTCGTATTCGGCTTGTGTGGTGCGCGAAAAAAAAGAATGGATCATTGAAAATGCGGAATATCACGATACCACATGCGAAGCGATCATATGCCTTGACGGTGACTACCTGATGCATGTCGCACCTGCATGCCAGGCTGATGAAGAGCCTTGGGATAAGATAGAAGTGTTTTTTATACCAAAGGGAACCATGGTCGTGACAAGGCCCGGCGTTTGGCATCAGGCAGGTTTTCCGTATGGTTGTGCCGAAGTGCATATATTGTGCGCGCTTCCGGAAAGAGCGTATGTGAATGACTGTGTGTTTAAGACAATACCTGAGGAAAAACGTTTAAAGATTATCGACAAATTAATCGAATCGTAAGATATCTCCAATAGATAGGTGCGCGAGGCAGTATCAACATCCATAATCCCCAAATGCCATAAACGTTAGAAATTTTGTTAATAAGGCCTCGCGCATCCCCCATTGTTAATCAAGGAAAGGACTGGACTATGGGCAATCAATATCTGCTAGGGCTTGATAATGGCGGTACAGTGGTAAAAGCCGGCCTTTATCATGTCGATGGTACCCCGAAAGCTTATGCATCTGCAGACATTCCTGCCATACTCGGAAAAGACGGCATTGTTGAGCGGGATATGGACGTTCTTTGGGATGTCAACTGCCAGGTCGTTAGAGAAGTGATTGCTAAAGCCTGTGTCAACCCTGCGGATATTATCGGTATTTCGACATCAGGCCATGGCAATGGCCTTTATTTGGTAGATGAAGATCTTCGGCCAGTGATGAACGGTATTTATTCTACAGATATGCGTGCCAAGGGTGAGCTGGCGGAGCTGGAGACTTCGGGCATCTGTGACAGGATATTTCCAAAGATCATGCAGACGCTTTATCCGGGGCAGTTTGCGCCGTTGCTTATCTGGCTGACAAAAAACAGACCGGATAAATTAAAGAGTGCAAAGTGGGCGCTTGGGTGTATAGACTATATCCGGCTGTGTTTAACAGACGAAGCGTTTGGTGAGATGACAAACATGTCGGCGGCCGGTGTAATGGATCAAAATAAGCGCAGCTATGATGATGAGATTCTCGAGTTGATGGGAATCAGTCATTGCAGGAAGCTGCTGCCGCCGTTGGCGCAATCCTGCGACATTTGTGGAAGAGTCACAAAAAAAGCCGCGCTGGAAACAGGACTATGCGAAGGAACGCCTGTGGCAGGCGGGTTTATCGATATTACGGCCTGCGCAATCGCGACAGGTATTACCGATGCCAGCCGCTTTTGCATGATAGCAGGAACATGGAGCATTAATGAATTTATCAGCAGGAAACCGATTGTATCAAAGGAATTGCTGCTGACATCCGTCTATTGTATAGACGGATACTATATGGTGACGGACGGCAGCATGACCTCGGCAAGCAATTTTGAATGGTTCTTGCGTGAATTCTCAGACAGTATAAGCATGGAGAGTGAAGGGAAAAAAGTATATCAAGCGGCAGATGCTGTAGTGGAATCCGTAAAGCCGGAAGAGTGCGACATAATCTTTTTGCCATTTCTATTCGGTACAAATGTGGACGCGGATGCCAAATCATGCTTTTTGGGACTTTCGGGTTGGCATACAAAAATCCATATGCTGCGTGCTGTGTATGAAGGCATCGTATTCTCTCATCGTATGCACATAGAAAAGCTGATGCGGCTAAGAGACAAACCGCAAGCCATAAGAATGGCCGGCGGCGTCACAAAATCAAAGGTTTGGATACAGATGTTCGCCGATGCACTGCAGATGCCTATTGAAATATCCGATAGCAGCGAGCTTGGCACAATGGGCGTGGCCATGTGCGCCGCTGTGGCCACGGGACAGTATCCGTCATTACTGGAAGCGTCAAAGGCTTTTTCTAAGATATCATACGTGTGTGAGCCTGATGTATCAAAAAAAGAAGTATATGACAAGAAATATTCGCTTTATCAAACAAGTATCGAATGTTTAAAGCCCGTTTGGAAAGGTTGGAATTAGTTTAATAATCGCCCCTCCGGATTTATTGCATAATTAACATATGTCAAAATAATTGCTTGACATATATTATAGTAACAAATAGAATTTAATCGATATGATATACCAAGTAACGGGGGAATAAAGAATTGGGTACTCGATATGATGTGCACATCATGGTACAGGTTGCACAGATGTATTATATGGATGGGATGACGCAGGAAAAGATCGCCAACGAGCTTGGCATATCGCGGTCGTCTATTTCTATGATACTGACCGAAGCCAGAGATTTTGGCATTGTAGATATAAAGGTTAAGAATCCTCAAACGAACAACGATGTGCTTTCTGCAAAAATGAAACATAAGTTTGGGCTCAAAAAATGTTTTGTCATCCCAGTCAACGCCAAGCTTCAAAAAATGCTTACCAAAATTGTCGCGACTCAGGGCGCCGCAATCGTTGAAAAAGAGATCAAAAATCATTCATCGTTGGGTTTTGCATGGGGCACGACATGTTATGAATGCATGTCGGCATTCAGAAACACGGAAAATGTATTCGATGTACAGGTGGTTCCGCTTATCGGCGGGACGAACAGAATTGCATCTGAATATCAGCTTAATGAATTGGTACGTATGATGGCGGAAAAGCTTCAGGGCTTGCCGCTGTTTATGTATGCGCCCGCACTTGCGGATACGATTCAAGAAAAAGAGATGTATATGAAGAGCGCGTATATGCAGCCGGTCATAGAGAAATGGAAAACGCTTGATGTGGCTTTGATCAGCGTCGGCGCTCCTCCAGAATATTATAACAGCAAGCTTCAGTTTGACGCTGAAGAGGTCAAGGACGAATTTGAATCAGACCCGACCAGATCGGTTGGGGATATCTGTGCGCGCCGCTTCAATATGCGTGGTGAGT
Source organism: Bacillota bacterium (assembly GCA_023399095.1). Taxonomy (GTDB): domain Bacteria; phylum Bacillota; class Clostridia; order Christensenellales; family SZUA-584; genus SZUA-584. The sequence continues at coordinate 16,103 of JAEWQS010000008.1, read as the reverse complement.
TTTTGGATAAGGAATACAATCAACGAATAATTGGAATCAGCGAAAACGATTTGCGGGATGCGAGCAAGGTGATATGTGTGGCGGCGGGAGACCATAAGGTGCTGTCCATATTAGGAGCGCTGCGTGCCAATATTATTGACATGCTGGTGACCGATGAAAACACAGCGACCCGCATACTGCGTATCGCCGGTGAATAAGCGTTAATAGTAATTGAAAATCTCCGATTCTATGTCGGAGTTTTTTTATACCCGGGGATTGAGCATATGTTCGCAATTAAAGAATATATGAAATAAATTGCTTGATCGATTGATTTGTGTGAGGTATGATAAAGTAAAGTATTAACGGTGGAGTTAGATATGGACAGACGTGACACAAAAATTATGGTTGCCAAGATGTATTATATTGAGGGGCTGTCGCAGGAAGAGATTGCAAAGCGAATCCATCTCTCGCGTCCCAGCGTGTCGCGTATGCTTCAGGCATGCATCAAAGAGGGTATTGTTCAAATAAAGATTGATGATGTGTCGTCATTTGGCAAAGAACTCGGCAAAAAAATTGTTGATGCCTATGGTATCAACAAAGCCATTATCGTTTCGCCCACCCATAGTGTCGAGACGGATAAAGAAAAGGTAGGGCAGGCCGCGGCGGAATATATGGAGTCGCTGATTTTTTCAAAGGCGATGATCGGTATAGCCTGGGGCACCACGATACACAGCATTATCAAAAATATAAAACCGAATAGTTCCACCAAGGCGGATGTGATACAGCTGCTCGGCGGGGTGGGCAACAAGACAAATGACACGGATGCCAATATGATGACGCTTTCTCTTGCAAAAGCTTTGGGGGGTGATAGCTATGTCTTGCAGGCGCCGTTTATGGTGCAAAGCAAGGTGCTTCGCGATCTTCTAATGGAAGAACCCCATATCAAAAGTCATTTTAACAAGATCAAAAGCGCCGATTTTGCCATTGTTGGGCTTGGCTCCACCAAACCCGAATTAAGTGCGCAGTTTCGTTCGGGACATATCAATATTGAGGATTCTGAGAAGATCATCGGCGAAGGCGCTGTGGGTGACATTTGCGGCTGCTATATTGATATTAATGGTCTGCAATGCCACACATCTTTAAACGATAAAATGATTTCTGTGTCGCTCGAAGACTTGAAACGGATTCCTACAGTGATCGGTGTGGCAGCCGGTGAACAAAAGGCGGATATCATCGTCGGCGCGCTTCGCGGCCGATATATCGATGTGCTCATCACAGATGAAAATGCAGCTCTGAGCGTGCTTGAATCCTATTAGCAAAATGAATTAATATTGGGAGCCTCAATGCAGCTATCTTTATTCGGAGCCGTATGGCTTTTTTTATTTGCTTGAGCCTCATAGGACAGGTATCACATAATGCACATATGTGCGTTTTATAGTCGTTATATTGACAAGAGTTAACGCGTGTATTATCATAAAAGCAAGATTGACAAATGTCATGAATAATGTGCAAAAGGTGTTTACACGAATGAAAATTTCTGCATCCATACTATCTGCCGATTATTTAAATCTCGGCAGAGACATTGAAAAAGCCCAAGAAGCAGGATGTGAATTGCTGCATCTTGATATCATGGACGGCCACTTTGTTCCCAACATTGCTGTGGGATTGTGCACTATTGAAGCGCTGAAAGACAAGACGAGTCTTCGCAAAGACGCGCATCTGATGATAAGCAATCCGGAGGCTCTGATTCTGCCGACTGCACAGGCAGGTGCTGATTCAATCACCATCCATGCGGAAAGTACACCTCACCATATACGGCTTATTCGCGATATCAAGAGAATGGGAAAGCTGGCGGGGATTGCACTGACACCCGAAACGCCTGTGGAGACCATCCGATGTGCGCTGGAAGAAGTGGATATTGTGCTTCAGGTGTCGGTTTGTGTGGGGTTTGGCGGGCAGAAGATCATTGAGCAGGTATATGAAAAATTGAATCAGCTCAAGGAGATAAAGCTTCGTTATGGCCTATCATATGAGATCCAGGTGGATGGCGGCATAAACGAACACACATATCAAAAAGTGCTTGAAAGCGGCGCGGAAGTGCTTGTTGCCGGGTCTTTCCTGTTTGGCGCTGACGATATGAAAAAGACAGTTGATAGCATTAAAGCAGTTTCGCTTTAAAGTATATTTCACATCAAAAGGAGGAGTTTAATATGAGTCTATATTCTGACGATCTAAAAGGAAAGGTCTGTGTGGTCACAGGGGCGGCAAAGAGCATCGGTTTTGGTATAGCTGAAAAGTATGCCGAGCAAGGGGCAAAGGTTGTACTGATTGATATCGACCCGCTTGTGGAGAAATCAGCACAGGAGCTTAGCAACAAAGGATATTTTGCCAAAGGAATTGTGCTTAACATTACCGACAGGGATGCCGTACTGAAGTGTTTTGCGAACATTACAAAAGAAGTTGGCGATATCTATGCGCTGGTCAACAATGCCGGCGTTGTTGATCAAAGACCGTTTGAAGAAAACGATGAAGCTATTTTTGACAAGATGTTCAAGGTCAATGTTTATGGCACTGCCTATTGTACTCAGGGCGCACTGGAAAGCATGAAGAAGAACAAAGAAGGACGCATTATCAATTTTGCTTCCAAGTCGGGCAAAACAGGCTCGGCGCTTATGGGTCCTTATAGTGCGGCGAAAGGTGCTGTCATTGTGTTAACACAGTCTTTGGCTTTTGAGTATGCATCGTACAACATCAAAATCAACGCCATTTGCCCGGGCATCACGGATGCCACAGGCGTTTGGTCTAACGTCAGCGCAGGCTATATCGACAATCTGAAGCTGCCCAAAGAAGAAGTGGTTAAGAAGTTTACCGCCAAAGTGCCTCTCGGCAGGCTTACGGATAAGCAGGATGTGGTGGATTTTGTGTTCTTCCTGACCGTGTCCGGAGACTACTGCACAGGCCAGGCTTTCAACATTACCGGTGGGCGGGAGATGCACTAAGGGAGCGTTAATTTATTCGGTATGCTGTCTTGGCGTTTGAACAACCCCAATGACGCTTAAGTCATTGGGGCTCCCGGCTTTTGCACCCTGCTCTGGCTTAAAAATCTCGAAATAGCAGCGCTATTTCCTCGATTTTATTCCTTGCAGGGCACAGAACCATCACGCTCATTCAGCACGCCCTATGTAATCAGAACTTCCCTAAGATAAGGAGATTGGTATGGATATTGAAAAGTTGATCAAAGAGATCACACGTGAGGTACTCAAAGGGGTTGGTGAGAGCGCGCCTGTACAAAAAGGCGGCAAAAGCTACGATCCTTCCTACGCCAAATACATGGATCATACGGTTTTAAAGCCAGATACCACAAGAAGTACGGTGAAAAAATTCTGTGACGAGGCAAAGGAATGGAAATTTGCAAGCGTTTGCGTGAACCCCACACAAGTGAAATATGTGGCAGAGCAGCTTGCCGGATCGGGTGTAAAAACCTGTTGCGTCATCGGTTTCCCTCTGGGTGCCAACACGCCTTTTATCAAGGCTGTTGAGGCGATGGAAGCTGTTAAAAACGGTGCGGATGAAGTGGATATGGTTATCAATGTCGGCGCTCTTAAAGACAAGGATTATGATCTTATATTTGAGGATATTAAGGGCGTGGTCGACGCGGCGCATCCAAAGGCGATCGTCAAGGTCATTATTGAAACCTGTCTGCTGACGGATGAAGAGAAGGTTCGCGCTTGTGAGCTTGCTAAGCAGGCAAAGGCAGATTTTGTTAAGACATCCACCGGCTTTGGCTCGGGCGGCGCAACGGTGGAAGATATTCGCCTTATGAAGCGCACTGTGGGAGACAGTATGATGGTCAAGGCTTCAACGGGTATCAACGATCGTAAAGTGTGCGATCAGATGCTTAGTGCGGGTGCAGTGAGAATGGGCACAAGCAAAGGAATCAGAATTGTAATGGGCGAAGAAAGTGACCCAGCGACAAAGAACGAATATTAAAGGGAGTGAATGATAATGGAAAAACAAGCTTTGGGAATGGTTGAAACAAAGGGGCTTATCGGCGCAATAGAGGCGGCTGACGCCATGGTGAAAGCGGCAAACGTTGTGCTTGTCGGCAAGGAACAAATTGGTTCGGGTCTGGTCACCGTGATGGTCAGAGGTGATGTGGGAGCTGTTAAAGCGTCGGTCGATGCGGGTGCTGCAGCGGCAAAGCGCGTGGGCGAGCTGGTTTCGGTACATGTGATACCAAGACCGCATCAGGATGTCGAAAAGATATTACCCCAATAATAAAACGTTGGACACGAGAGGAGGGCATCAATTATGGACTTAGGGTTAAAAGGAAAAACGGTATTGGTGACAGGCGGCGGCGCCGGTCTTGGCGCGGGCATCTGTGAGGTTTTCGCACAGGAAGGCGCAAACATCATGGTCAATTATATCGTCAATGAGGCGGATGTCGTGCAATTCGTCAAAACACTCGGAAGCCGTTTCGGCGGTAAGCACATGGCGGTCTATGGCGATATCACCAAAGCGGACGATATCGACGCGATGATTGACAAGGCAAAAGCGGAATACGGTCATCTTGATGTGATTGTGAACAACGCGGGAATCTGGCCGACGACGCTGATTGAAGATATGTCCGATGATGAGTGGAAAAAAGTAATCGATGTGAATTTGACAGGGCCGTTTATGCTGAGCAAAAGAGCCTGTGTTTATTACAAGGAAGCAGGCCTGAGAGGCCGGGTTGTCAACGTCATATCCAAGTCCGCATTTGCTGTTAATACGGAAGCGCATGCGCATTACGTATCAGCCAAGGGTGGGTTGGTGCTGTTGACAAAGGCGCTGGCAAGAGAGTTCTCGAAGTACGGTGTTATCATCAATGGCGTGACGCCGGGAATGGTGAGGACGCCGCTCAACGAGGATAAGCTTTCACAGCCGGAGATACTTGCTTCATACGTGGAGCGCATACCTTCGGGCCGGGTATCGACGGCGCAGGAGGTCGGTTATACAGTGGCGTTTCTTGCATCAAATAAAGCGGACTTCATTAACGGCACCTGTGTGGACGTCACCGGTGGCATGCTGATATAGAAATGAAAGAAATCAAAGTCGCTGTGCTGGGTATGGGCTTTATCGGTAAAGTCCATACCTATGCCTGCGCGGCATTGCCTTTTTACTACAACGATATTGCTTTCAAGGTGAAACTGACGGGCGTCTACGACAGAACGTTGAAAAAAGCGCAGCAGGCTATGGACAGCTACGGTTTTGAATACGCAACGGACAACATGGACGACATATTGCTGCGCGGAGATGCTGACGTTTTCTGTATATGCGTGCCCAATTATCAGCATGCGGATTGTGTGCTCAAAGCAATTGATCGTGGTCGGCACATTTATTGTGAGAAGCCATTGGCAGCAAATGAGCACGAAGCAACTAGCATCGTGAAAGCACTGGAAGGCAAAGAAATCATCCATAGGGTTGTCTTTCATAACCGCTTCTTTGCTTCAGTGATGCGCGCACGGCAGATTATTGAAGAAGGACGGCTGGGCAGATTGCTCAGTTTCCAGGTCTCGTATCAGCATTCGAGCAACTTGGATAAGGATAAGAAGTTTAACTGGAAGTTCTCAAAGGAATACGCATGCGGCGGCGCTCTGTTTGACATGGGTTCGCACATGCTCGACATGATGTATTACCTTATCGGAGAATATAAGGGACTGTATGTGAAAACACAGATCGCCCACGACACAAGACGGGATGAAACGGGACAACAATGCACCGTCGATGTGGAGGATGCCGCCTATATTGTAGCGCAGATGAAAAACGGCGCAATGGGCACAATGCAGGTGTCAAAAATCGCGACCGGAAGCAATGATGAGTTTATCGTCGAAATATTCGGTGAACGGGGAGCCATCAAGCTTAATCTGATGGATCCGAACTGGGTCTGGTTTTATGATAACGACGCCAAAGACGCTGACCTTGGCGGTTATAAAGGATTCGTGAAAATTGAAGCTGTGCAAAGATACGCGCCTCCGGGCGGCAGCTTCCCGTCGCCAAAGCTGCCGGGCGGATGGCTGAGAGCGCATGTTCATAGCATGTACGATTTTCTAGGCTGTGTGTATGAGAATAAGCCCTGTAAGCCGGACTTAAGGGACGGCGCCTATATTCAACATGTGATGCAGGCGGCTTACGAATCTGACCAAAAAGGGACATGGATACAGGTTTAGAGCACAGTGTGTTTATTTCCATTGTGACGGGTATATAATTGACGAAAGTATTGACATATGTTATATTGTATTTGACAAACGTCATACAAAACGTCAACAATCATATTAAAAGAAATTTTTCAACAGGAGTATCTGTCATGTATATGAAGGAAAAGAGAGAAGTCATCAATACGGCCTTGGAGATAAAAAATAGCGGGCTGATCAGTTTGTCCGGAGGCAATGTGAGTATGCGTATGCCAAACGGTCACATTTTGGTAACGCCATCCGGACTGTCCTACGAAGGGATGAAGGAAGATGATATCGTGGTTGTGGATATCAAGGGGAAACGTATTGAAGGAACGCTGCGTGAGTCCGTGGATACGGTTGCTCTCTTATACATTTATGAGAATATGCCGGGAGTGAATGCCATCATCCATACGCATCAGCCGTATGCAACGGCAGTCGGACTGCTGGGCGATGTTTTTCCCGCAGCCGTCACAACGCTTGCCAATGTGACGCTCGGCCCGGTGAATGTGGCGCCGTACTGCTCGGCAGCCAGTCTGGATATGGGCGTTCAGACAGTCAAATATATCGGTGAGAGGCGTGCCGTGATTTTGAAGCATCATGGTGTCATTACAATAGGAAAAGATCTGAAGGAAGCGCTTTATGCCGCTGTCTATATGGAAGATGCGGCAAAAACCTATCTTGCGGCCAAGGCGGCCGGAGAGACTGCCATTATGACGGAAGAGCAGACAAATGACGCAGTGGAAATTCATAAAACGTACGGCCAAAGCGGCAAATAAGGAAGGCTCATGCAAAAAGAAGCCATTCGGCGGTCGGTGATGCTGGCTGTCGCAACAAGTCTAGTAGAAAACAAGCAAGGCTTTTATGTGCCCGCGGCCATTTCAGGCCGGCATGTGCACCTCTGTCAGGCAGATATCGACGTGCTGTTTGGTACGGGGTATAAGCTGTCACGGCAGAAAGACCTTGTTCAGCCCGGGCAATATGCCTGTGAGGAAAAGGTGGCGCTGATTGGTGCAAAGGGACGGATTGAAGGTGTGCGTGTGTTGGGCCCTGCCAGGCTCGATACACAGGTGGAAATCTCACTGACGGACAGTTACAAGGTGGGAATACTCCCTCTGGTCAGGATGTCTGGGGATTTAGACGGAACACCGGGCTGCACATTGATAGGTCCCAAGGGTGAGGTAAAGCTTGAGAATGGCGTGATTGTGGCGGCTCGGCATCTTCACATCAGCGCGGCGCAGGCTGCCCAATACGGCCTTTCCAACGGACAGGTGATCAGCGTCAAAAAGTCAGGGGTCAGAGAGACGATATTCGGCAATGTGGTTGTTCGCTCGGGCGATGGACATGAGCTTGAGTTGCATATTGATACGGATGAGGCAAATGCGGCGGGTATGACATGCGGTGAGCTTCTGGAGATTGTTAATTAGGTGAAATAAATGGATAACACGCAAGAGCTGATTGCGCTTATTACCAAGAAAGTGTTGAGTCGGCTCGGCATCGAACAAAGCGAAGATAAACAGCCAGACACGCTAGCCATATTTACCGGCTATGTGTTCAATGAAGAGGCTGTTTCGGGATATTTAAAAAAACAAGAAAACGTGACTTGTGTGCTCTTTAGCGAAGCTGCGTATAGCAATGATGCATTTGATTATGCGAGCGTGGCGACACGAGACGAAAAGAAACAGCTGGCCAATGAGCTTAACAGATACAAATCGGTTGTGGTGGTGACGCCGCCGCTGTCATATATCAAAGCAGCGGCAACGGCGGACGATTGCGCTTATGAATGCATGCTGGCGTTGCGCCCGCTGCTTTGGGGCAAAAAAGTCACTTTGTTACTGGACTTTGCATTGCCAAGGAACAGACGAGGTTTTTCGGAGCTGTCGGACAGTATTGATACGCTGGAACAGATGGGCATGAACATAGAAATGCTGCAAGATAATACGCATGAGGGACGAAAAGAGCTTGTGACCGAACAGGATATTCAAGACGCAGCCAAGCGCAAGCAAGACAGCGTCAGGATCATGCCGAACGCCATTGTGACAGCGCTGGCAAGGGATACCGCAAAAGAACTGGGTATTCGTATAGAACTGTAAGGGGATTAACAATATGCAAATTGCAAGAGTCAAGGGAAGCGTGGTCAGTACCAACAAAACAGAGAAGCTGCTTGGGCTCAAATTGCTGATCGTGGTACCCATCGAACTGTCTACATTTGAAGAAAAGGGATCGCCTATCGTGGCTATCGATACGGTTGGAGCGGGTGCGGGCGAGGTCGTCATGCTCTGCGGCGGAAGCTCATCGCGGCAAACCCCGCTGACGGAAAACAAGCCTTCGGATATGGCCATCGTGGCGATTATCGATTCGATCGAGATCGGCGGCAAAGAGGTTTTCCGTAAGTATGAGGACGGCAGTGACGTTAATAAATGAGTAAGAAAGAGGTTGCCTTATGAACCTATCAGAACAAGATATACGAGTTATCATAGAGGACACGATAAGAAACCTGAAAACGAGGGAGACAAGTGGTCGCGAACAACAATGGTTGTGCGATACTGTTGAGCAGGCCGTCGAATCCGCAAAAGCATCTCAGCAGCAGCTTATCATGTGTTCGCTGGCGCAGCGTGCGAAGTTCATTGAAGCCATGCGGCAGGCATCCAGAGAAAACGCGCGTTATCTGGCCGAGCTCGCCCATAAGGAGACGGGTTATGGAAATGTGGAACATAAGCTGTTGAAGAACATGCTGGCTGTCGATAAGACGCCGGGCATTGAAGATCTGCCGACTGAGGCCGTATCCGGCGACTATGGTCTGACGTTGGGTGAGTGTGCGCCTTTCGGTGTTATCGGGGCAATCACGCCTTCCACAAATCCGACATCAACTGTGATCAATAATTGCATAAGCATGATCGCCGCGGGCAACGCCGTGGTGTTCAATCCGCATCCCGCTGCAAAGAAGGCATCGACGGAGACGATGCGGATATTGAATGAAGCCATTGCCGCGGCCGGTGGCCCGGCTGCGCTGATCTGCACGGTGAAGGAACCGACATTGGAATCGGGAAAAGCCATCATGGAACATCCGGATATCCCGTTGCTGGCTATAACGGGAGGAGAGGCTGTCGTACATGTGGCAATGAAAACAGGAAAAAAGGTTATTGCAGCCGGGCCGGGAAACCCGCCTGTGATTGTGGATGATACGGCAATTATTGACACGGCGGCGAAGGATATTGTGGATGGCGCAAGCTTTGACAACAATGTGCTCTGCATAGCGGAAAAAGAAGTGTTTACCTTTGACGGAATTGCCGATGAATTGATGACCTGTATGGTGCGATATGGCGCTTACCGCGTGAGCGGAGAGGATATCGATAAAATCGTCCGCACCGTCTTTAACAACAAGGACGGCAAATACGTGATTAACCGAAACTTTGTGGGCAAGGACGCAGCATATATACTCAGAGAAAGCGGCGTGTCTTTTGACGGCAAACCGCGGCTGGTCATTGCCGATGTGGCGGAAACACATCCGTTTGTCGAGGTGGAGATGCTCATGCCGGTGCTGGGGATTGTACGCGTCCGGCACGATATTTGTGAAGCCATCGCCAAAGCGATAAAGGCGGAAAACAGATGCAAGCATACAGCGATGATGCATTCTCAGAATGTGAGCCATTTGTCTATGGCAGCCAAAGCGCTAAACACCACAATCTTTGTGAAAAACGCGCCGTCCTACGCGGGGCTTGGGTTTAACGGAGAGGGCTTCACGACGTTGACAATTGCCACGCCCACAGGCGAAGGCTTGACAAGCGCCCGGACATTCACGCGCAAACGGCGGTGTGTGCTGTATGGCAATTTCCGAATCGTGTGAGGCCATGATGGACAAAAGCTTTATTCTTGAAAAAATTCGTGAAGCGGGTGTTGTGGGAGCGGGCGGCGCTGGGTTTCCCACACATGTCAAGCTCAATTGCAGTGCCCACGTGGTGATTGCAAACGGCGCCGAGTGCGAGCCGCTGCTGCGTACAGACAGGCTGGTTATGGAAACCTGGCCTGAGAAAATCATTCTGGGCCTCAAGGCGGCGATGATTGCGACGGGCGCACAAAGAGGTGTGATTGCGCTCAAGAAAAAATATGAGAGAGCCATTGCGGCACTGCAAGGCGCAATAGGTGATAACAATATATCACTGCATTTGATGGACAGCTTCTATCCGGCAGGCGACGAACAGCAAATCGTCTATGATGTCACAGGCAAGGTTGTACCGACGGGCGGGCTTCCGCTGGATACGGGTGCGGTGGTACAGAATGTATCGACACTCTGTAACATAGCGGACGCGCTGCAGGAACTTCCCGTTACGAATAAGCTGGTGACGGTGAATGGAGAAGTGCGTGCCCCGGCGGTTTATGATGTGCCAATAGGCGTTTCGGTCGGTGAGCTGATAGCGGCTGCTCAGGGGCCTTCGGATATGAGCGGGTACCGCGTGATCATCGGCGGGCCTTTGATGGGAAGAGTCGCGGAAGATCTAAGTGAACCGGTTCAAAAAACAACGGGCGGCATACTCGTTTTGCCGGCAGATCATTTGCTTATACAAAAGAAAACGAGAGAGCTGTCGCAGGATTTGAAGCTCGCGAAAAGCGTGTGCTGCCAGTGCAATTTCTGCACCATGCTCTGCCCCAGAAATGCGCTGGGTCTCAAGGTTGAACCGCATAAGATCATGCGGGCGGTCGCACTGGGCGCAAGGGATTTAGACGCTGTCAACGGCGTATTCTCCTGCTGTGACTGCGGGATATGTACCTATTATGCCTGCAACTTCTCGCTAGCACCATCGAGAATGATGCAAAGCGTCAAAGCGCAAATGATGAAAGAAGGCGTAAAGCCGGAAAAGACGATTGCGGGCAATGTGAGCAGTACTGTTGAGGATATCAAAGTACCTGTTTCGCGGCTAATAAAACGGCTGAGTATAGATAAGTACGACAGAGAACTTGCCTTGGCGGAAAAGCCACTGGCAGTTCATAAAGTGAAGCTGCCGCTAAAAATGCATATTGGCGTGCCTGCCAAAAACGTGGTGCAGACAGGCGACACCGTCAAGGCCGGGCAGAAGATCGCCGTATGCGAGGGGCTGGGTGCTCATGTTCATGCAAGCATAACGGGCAAAGTGGTTGTGACTGATACGTATATTGAAATAGAAGGGCTATAGAACCATGATAAACGCGCTGGGAATGGTGGAAACAAACAGTATACCCAAAGGAATCGAAGCGGGAGACGCAATGCTCAAGGCGGCGCAGGTCAGTCTTTTATCGGCACAAACCGCGTGCGCCGGAAAATATATCGTCATTGTTTCGGGTGATGTCGCGGCTGTGAAGGCATCGGTGGAAGCCGGTGCTGAGATTGCCGAAGACGCGGTTGTTGATACGATGATGATACCCAATGTGGATGCGCAGGTGCTAAAGGCCATCGCGTCATGCACACAAGCGCCGGAAGCGGGTGCGCTTGGCATCATGGAAACATTCTCGCTGGCATCGGCAATTCTATGCGCGGATCAGGCAGTTAAGGCGGCGGACATTAGTCTGATCGAAATCAGGCTGGGGCGGGGGCTCGGAGGTAAATCCTTTGTGACGATGACGGGTGATGTTGCTGCGGTGAATCACGCAGTGAAAGCGGCAAGCGAATTTGAGGACACGAAGGGCATGATGGCACGGTCGGTTGTTATACCGTCGCCGCATCCCGATATGATAAAAGCTGTGTATTAATATTACTATTGAAGGAGTTTTAAAGCGATGGAAAAACAGGCATTGGGAATGGTAGAAACAAAAGGACTCGTGGGCGCGATTGAAGCGGCGGATGCCATGGTAAAGGCGGCAAACGTCACGCTGGTTGGCAAGGAAAAGATCGGTTCGGGTCTTGTCACTGTGATGGTTCGTGGCGATGTCGGCGCTGTGAAAGCAGCTGTGGATGCAGGCGCCGGTGCGGCAAAACGTGTGGGCGAGCTAATATCCGTTCATGTGATTCCGCGTCCGCATGACGATGTGGAAGGCATATTGCCAACTGTCGAAGTAAAAGCCGCATCATCAAAGAAGGCGTAAGAGAAACCCAATGTATACGGGTGTTGTGGTCGGCTCCGTTGTGAGCACCGTAAAGGATGACAATCTCAAGGGTGTCAAGCTGCTTGTCGTGCAGAAAATCGAAAACGGCAAAAAAGCGGGGCTCATCGTGTCTGCGGACGGCACGCGCCAGGCGGGCAAAGGGGATTATGTGTATCTGATCGGCAGCAAGGAAGCATGCCTTCCTTTTCCCGAGTGTCGGCTGATACCCTTGGATTCATCCATCATCGGTTTTATTGACCGTATCAATGAAGAATTGTAAGGAGGAAAACATGGAAAAGCAGGCACTGGGAATGGTAGAAACAAAAGGTCTCGTGGGCGCGATCGAAGCGGCGGATGCCATGGTGAAGGCAGCTAACGTCTCGCTGGTCGGCAAAGAAAAGATCGGCTCGGGGCTCGTCACTGTCATGGTTCGGGGCGATGTCGGTGCTGTGAAAGCAGCTGTGGATGCAGGAGCCGGTGCGGCCAAGCGCGTGGGCGAGCTGGTTTCGGTTCATGTGATTCCCCGTCCGCACGACGATGTAGAAGGCATACTGCCGCGTTAGCAGAAGAAAGGATTTTTTGTGCTGTTAGCAAGAGTCGTCGGCAACGTTGTCTCGACCGTTAAGACTGCTTCCCATTATGGCAGAAAGCTTTTATTTATTGAGCTTATCTCTCTGACAGGAGAACCATATGGCGTTCGTCAGATTGCCGTGGATGCGGCTGATGCAGGCGTGGGGGATACAGTGCTTGTTAATGTAGACGGTGGTGCGGCGTTGATGATACTGGAAGATAAGAAAGCGATTATTGACATGACCGTTTGCGGCGTGGTTGATCATTTTAGCGTGGAATGAAAGGCGGAATAGCAATTGGATATCGAAGATATTGTGGGGAAAGTGACAAAAGAAGTGATGGCGGCGCTCGGAGGCACCGGGAAAGACGCTGAATCGGGCACGGAAGTCGCTGGCACAATTGAGCACAGCGTTCTGAATCCGGATATGAACGAGGAAAGTATCGTCAAAGCATGCAAGGAGGCCAGAGAGTGCCGTCTCGCAAACGTCTGTGTATCGCCCTATTTTGTTTCGTTGGCTGCTGATTGCCTGCGAGGCAGCGGTGTGAAAGTCTGCACGGTTGTGGGCTTTCCGCATGGCGCTGCATCGACGGCAGCCAAGATGACTGAGGCCAGAGAAGCAATAAAGAATGGCGCAGAGGAGCTCGATGTGGCCATGAATATATTGGCGATAAAAAGCGGAAAGAATGATGACGCACAGAAGGATTTGTGTGAAATCATGAATATCGCAAAAGGACGAGCGCAGGTGAAAGCCATATATGAACAGGGATTGTACACGGAAGAAGAAAAGCTGACAGCGCTTCATATAGCCAAAGCGTGCGGCGCAGAGTATATAAAAATATCCAACGCACTGACAGGCAAAAAGGCGACTTCCGAAGACGTGCGGTTTGTCCGAAGTGTATTGGGAATGGGTATTGGTATCAAAATAGACGGGGGCATAGACAATGCTGCCAAGATAAAAGAGCTCATGCAGGCGGGTGCAAACCGGTTTGGCTGCAGCAAGTCTGTGAAAATCGTAAAGGGAGAATAATTCTTCTTATCATTAAAATATGAAATATGACTTCCGGTTTTGTTGGTATGACTGGCGATCAGCAAAGCATCGGAGGTCTTTTTTTATTTGCGAAGCTTGGACAATGCATGAGTGTACAAAATCTCTCCCTCAGTCTGCTACGCAGCCAGCTCCCATTCCACCCCGAAGGGGTAGGCGTCAGAGGGAGCCAAATTGGTATATAAATGTGACAATTTCCTCATAAGTCTGCTGCTATGTATTTAAAGTATGCTTATATGCATTAATTAAGAAAGGATAGATTTATGATATAGAGTTATTGGTGCTTATTTCGCCTCCCTCTGACGAGGGAGGTGACACGAAGTGTCGGAGGGAGAGAAAATTGCTGGCTTATATCAGTTGATTCCTATTGTACGAAAACAAGATTGGCTATTGAATCTGATGGCAGTGGATATAAAAAATAACCACATTTTATAGGTGACTAAAAAGAAAAGTGCCTATGTATCGCCATTATGGTGTGGTAGGATATCGTTTTTGATGAAAAGTGGTCAAGTCAGGTGAATATAACAGGGTTGAAGCAATGTACTCCGACTGGACAAACATTATCATTCTATTTAATTAATATGTTTGTCCGTAACCGCTAATATATGATGAAAATTGACACAAAGTGAAACATTCTGTATAATAGATATTAGACAAATCATATAAAAATGGAGCAACAATCGCATGTCGCTTGAATATGGGATTTTGGGATTCTTATCAGCCAAAAAATTGTCCGGGTACGATATCAAAAAGCTGTTTGATATGTCGACAGCATATTTTTGGCCTGCGGATCAGGCGCAGATTTACCGGTCGCTCAAAAAGCTGGAGGACAGCGGCCACGTGAAGGTTAGCGCGGTGGAGCGAGCAGCGGGGCCAAACAAAAAGCTATATGAGATCACGGATAGCGGCCGCGAGGCGCTGCGCGCATGGCTGCTTGCCACCAAACGATCCGATTTCTCTACACATTCATCATTCCTGCTGCAATTCTTCTTTTCCGGCACACTGAGCAAAGAGGAACAGATAGAGTTTCTGGATGCTCAGCTTGAAATAAACAGAGGTATACTCAAACAACTAAGAGATGTGCTTATCAATAATAAAAAGGATTTCGTGGGAACGCTTGGGTATGAGCGAAACAGTTCGAATTATAGAACATCGGAGTATACCTACAAGTGGCAAACGTTTCACATACAGGCGTATGCCATGTTTTTAGAGTCAATAAAAGAAGATATCTTAACAGACGACGAGAACGGTGAACCAAATAAATAAGAACCTTGGAAATATAACGCTACATGGCAGGATTTATTGGGGAGGAAGCAAAACATGAAAAATAGGGTAATGAAGAGACTGATACCGATAGTCATAATCATGATGATGGTGGTGACGCTGCTGCCAGTATTCTCAGTGCCTGCTCAGGCGGCAGGGACGACGCTCTCTCCGGGCGATATCGTAATCATTGCGATCAATGGGGATGATGATGCGACTAATAGTTATGGAAAAGGTTTTTCTTTTGCACCGCTTGTTAATTTAGAAGCGGGAACTGAAATATGGTTCACTGACTATGGTTGGAGTGATTTAAATTCATCTTTCATTACAAATAACAGTGTTTCAGATTCTTTTATAAAGTACACTGCTCCGTCAAACATTGCGGCTGGCACAATTATTCGTTGCGATTCCTTTCAAAACAGTAACTTTTCCTTTGTCAGCACCTATGCTCCTGTAGGGAGTAATAATTACCTGAGTCTGGGAGGGCTCGCCCAATCAGATGAAGTTTTAGTTTTTCAGGGGAGCATCGCTTCGCCGTCATTCATTTATGCAGCGACATTTGTTTCCACTACTATATGTCCAACTGGTTGGGTAACTAACGTAGATGCGAACGGCACGGATGGCAGTGGCGCCGGGTCTGCTCTTCCTCCGGGGCTGACTGATGACAGCACGGCGTTATCCTTTAATCAATCTGCTGCAGGTAATGATAATTCTGCCTATTCCGGGCCTACGACTGCCGCCACACGCGCCGATTGGCTTACACGTATAAGTGATTATTCAAAATGGACGTTTAATGATGGCGCACCGGTTCCTGCGCCGCTTACCGGATCCTTGTTGGTTACTCTTCCGAACACTGCCCCGGTCGCCTCCAACGTGTCGGTATCCGATGACACACCAACATACGGCCAAACGCTGACAGGCAGCTATACCTACAGCGACGCGGAAGGTGACGCGCAAGGCACATCCACATTCAAAT
>JAEWQS010000071.1 GCA_023399095.1 Bacillota bacterium | reverse complement strand
GAGCATCCAGATATCCGTCCAATCGATTTCGATTGAACTTTTCATTCTTGTTCCCCACAATAAGTCCGATACTCCGGTAGCCTTTTTCGACCAGATGCGACACAGCCATCTGCCCGCCCTGCCTGTTATGTATGTCTACCCAATGAACCGATTCGGCAGCCCCTTGCGGCTCTCCGACGAGCACAAAAGGAAAACTCATTTCTTCCAGCTTCTCTATTATCTTCTCATCGGCCAAGGATACGGGAATAATCAGGCCCTGCATACGTTTTCCATGTATGAGCCAGTCGAGTATATCCGTCTTTTTATCGGTATTTTGCGTGCTTGCAATGGTCAGGCAAAGCCCCTTTTTATACACCACTGTTTCAATACCGTGCATCACTTCATAAAAGAACGGGTTGCTGAAAGACTTCACATCGGCAATATCGATCAGCAGCGTCACGTTAAAAGACTTCTGATTGGACAAGGCTCTGGCTAAGCTGTTGGGCACATAGTTGAGCTCTTCCATCACCTTAAGCGTTCTGTCTCTTGTTTCCGGCGAAATAAGCGGGCTGTTATTGATTATTCTCGAAACTGTCGCTGTGGACACACCAGCCGCTTTTGCCACATCTCTGATACTTACTCCCACAATACTTATCCTTTCCGTTCTTGTCTTCGTATACGATTGTATATGTAAATTATAATTGTCGCCGCTCGATTGTCTTGATTCTCCATCTTTCGTTGGAAGCTGTGTAGGTTCGCAATAGCACTTAAGTATTCTGTTAAAATGATTCTGGGTTAATATGTTTGTAACTCTTCTTAAAATATATTCATTTCCGACCTATTATGCAACCGGTTACATATCAGTTCAAAAAAAATATCCAATACTGGTTAAGAGCCGTATGCGGCGATGTAACCGCTTACATTGATTATATTTTATTATACTTGCTTTTATGCCTTTGTCAAGTTATTTAAATATATATTCATTTACGTCATGCCTTTGTAAACAAACTTAGCGACGCACGCGCAAGAAAATGAAGCTGCCCCAATCTCGAGCAGCTCCAAACTGTTAAAAAGATCTTGAACTATAATTCGTGGGTAAGACGGGCTGTGCCCGCGCAACCCACACCTTACGGGTTTGCGCAGTTTCGAGTTTGCGAGGAACAAGCAAAACCGGTAAACTGGCGGAAAACCGTAGGTTTTTCGGCAAGATCAGAAAGCTGGGTAAATATCAATCGTCGAACCGCCGGTCACTGTGTAGTTGTTGCCAACCGACCATGTTGAGTCATTAATCAGTGGCTTGAACTCGACGGTATCCCCATATGGGATCCTCTCAATCTCAAATTCCCAGCAATCCGATGCGGTATTGCGCATCAGTCTGCCCTGATCCCACCACAGCGGGTAAGTATTCCCTCGCAGATACATGGAATTCCCCCAGCCGACGTCGTAATGAACACGAATTGTCGTCTTGTTCGGGGTCATGGGCGAATACGTATCCGTCTGTCCGGGGGCAAGGATCATGCCCTCTTTTCCGTCAAGCGTCACGGTAATCTGCTTGCCGGTGACTCCGCCGGATGTGACGGTCACCGTTTCCGACGTATCAAGCAGATTTGTCAGCGTCGTATTGACGGTTAAGCTGCTCTCCGCACGTATCGGGATCGTCCGTGTCGAAGAGTCCCAGCCGTTGTTAAGTACCGTGATGACTTCGTCACCTGTCGTATCATTTCTCCGGGAATATGAATAGACGAAGTAATCAGTCCACATCTCGCGCTGTGTACCGTTTTGCAGCGCGCCATAATCCTTGCGGATCTCACAGAGCCGCTGGATATGCTTGTAGTTGATATTCGTCTGATCAAACGACGACATCATTTCCCGGTTTTCCTTGTTTGCAATGCCGGTATACTCCGTCGGTTTGCCGCCGCCGAAGTGCGCCTGTTCCGTGCCGTAATACACATCTGGTATACCGCGTGCCGTAAACAGGAACGTCATGCCGAGACGCAGCTTCTCGTAGTTGTCATTCGCCAAGCACAAGAACCGGTCCCTGTCATGATTGTCGAGGAATGTGACCAAGTGGTTCACATCGTTGTACTTATAATCCTGACTGAAAACACTCTGCAGATTGTAGCAGCTGGTGTCGTTCGCGAACACGTCACGCGCGTTAAAGAAGAGCGGGAAGTCTAGCACGCCCCATTGATAATCCTGGAAGTCGCTGACGAAATCAACACTGCCGTTAAACACTTCTCCGAATGTCGGAATATCCATTTCGTCCTCGAAATCCTCTAAAAAGTCCTTGGGCATTGAGCTAGCGGCGTCTATACGAATGCCGTCAAAACCAAGCGCCACCCAGTCTCCATACGCATCCATGATCGCGTTGTACGCATCCTGATTAGATTGATTCAGATCATCCAGCCCGCCCATATCGCAATTGACCAATTGCCAATAGTTGCTGTAGTCCTGAATACTTCCATTATGGTGATACCAATCAGGATTGTTGAACGGAGCCGCAGGCGCATATGAGGATGGCGAATAGCTGGTAGCATAAGCGTCCAGATAGTCCGCCGTATGATTCGGCACCGCATCGAGTATCACCTTGATATCGTAGCTATGTGCCTCGTCAATCATATCCTGCAAATCACTCAGTGAGCCAAAATGCGGATCCGTCGAATAATAGTCGTGAGTAAAGTACCCGTGGTAGCCCGATTCGCTTCCATCCCTGCTGAGCAGCTCATTATCCTGCGGTGGTGATACCCAGATAGCGGTCACACCCAGATCGGCGATATAGTCCATTTTGTCCGTAACGCCCTTCCAATCGCCGCCTTGGGTATACTTGAGCTCTCCCGGTCGGTATTCATAATTTAACGTACCGTTGTTTGTGCTGTCATAATCATAAAACCGATCCGTCAGAATCATGTAGATGATATCGCTGCTGTCTAAATTACCGGGGCTGGGAACCGGGTCTTCGGCTAAAGACACAGTAGAAAACATGAAGGAGAGAACAAGCATAAATAGTGTTAATAAAGCTGTTTTCGTTTTCATAATAAACCTCCTTAAAATTCTCCTGGGTTTTTATGCCACTATTATTTTGTCTACAACGAGTAATTTGGGAAACGCCTCACCTCTTTCTCTCTTTGATGTAACCGGTTACATATAGCTACATACATATTCTAGCACTAATCCATTATATTATCAAAGGTACTTGTTATACTATACAATAAAACAATAAATTTGACATTTTCTCTTCAAATCTATTGTTTTGCAAGCCCGAAATATATGAAAGATTGGGGATCGAATAAGTTGATTCCGCTGCTCACGTCACGCTCGATTGATTCAGAAGCACAACCAGTATCAGCCGTTCTTCAACCCATCCTTATACACCAATCTTTATATTTTCTTTTCGCTTTCATTATTTCACTTTGACGGCCACTTTTTTGTCTGCTTACAAAACCTATTTGAAAGTTGTAAAAGGGGCAAGGTATTTGCGTCTGAAAGGTATACCCGATATTTCGGGGCAGTCTAGTTACTGCGGGGAACTCATTTTGGGCTTCTTTTTAGCAGCTAATAATAACTTGAGAGATATAATATCGCTAATATCTGTCACTCTAATCCACATCCACCTGCCATCATGAAATTGTGCCGTATTTTCAAAAACTTTTTTCACCGCATTATTTAAATAATCTTTAGCCGAATCAACTTGCTCTGCTTCTTTTTTCCCTAATACAATTAATATTGAAAAAGCTCCGCTTTCAGGGAAGAAGTAACACAACGTCTTTTTGCCTTTTCTATATCGAACTGACCACCCGTAATTTTTAGTGAAGTAAATCGATTCCGGGACAAAATCATAATTCTGCTGTATATATTCATGAATTTCAAGCCAAAGTTCCTTTTTTGAGCCTAAAGTCGTTAAAATTATATCTTCACTGGGCTTTTTGGATTTATCTAAAAATCTTTCATATATCATATTCTACCTCCTTCAAATCGTAATCCTAAATTTACAGGATTCCGCTCCGCTGATAATTGATTGCAATAATTCAACATGAACCTCTTTTCCAAAAGCGGCAGTAAAAAACTGTTTATTAATCTCGACAGAACATTGGCAATAAATGAGATTATCAAATGGTTTCTTAGTATGAGCGACTTGTTGACAGAAACATTTATTGTGTTCTGCAATAATTGTGTTTTCATTTTCAAGAGTATAGGTAAGGTCTCCTTCCTTGACGTCATGCTTGCTGATTTTTTCAAGGAATCTAAGTATTGTTCCTGATTCTCTGTTAAGTCGCTTTGCTGTTTCTCTCTGGCCTTTTCCACAACACTTCCGCTACGCATTCCTTCATGATCTGAATTGCTTTTTCCATTCCCAAATGTTGTTCCGTTTTTTTAATTGCATTTTTCCACCAAGCAGATTTACCTTCTTTGCTGAACGATTCGTATTCATTTGCATTCTCTAAAAGCTCTAAAAACCCATCATTATCAGTCTTTGTCTTTAATATTTAACGAACCTGCCAATTCTGCCCGTTTTAGGCATTTGCTCAAAGTCAGAATCATCTTTAACTATTTCCTTCATTGGTACGCCCCTTTCCAATTTTATATAACGACAAAATTATCGTATCACACATAATATGACAACAGTATGTCATGTTAATTTTAATACAATGCAGATTATACCATAAATAAGCACACAGGATCAAATCGTGTGTGCAGTAGATATTAATGGCGTGCCCGAAGGGATTTTGATTCGTAGCCTCGCATGTTTTGCTTTCATGTGCATAACAAAGGGCTTTATTATCGTTTTATGATGCTAATAATGCACATCTTGCATATCCGTTGGCACACCTGTTGGCACACAGATTTCAAGCAAATAAACTTCCACTTAAGAAGCTTTTGGGCACCTCCATAATCGAGCCCATTTCAGATAATCACTTCACCTTTTTAAACCATCTTACAATAACCACCGACGCAGCACCCATGACCAAAACGCCCGCCGCAAACCAAACAAGCGTGGAAACGGTGCCGGTTCCGTCGTCGGTTGAGCCAGCCTGCCAGACATCATCTGATAGATCAAGCTGATAGTTACCCAAGGGAGTATTCTCTTCATCCAGCGCAACGATCACAAGCTCTCCGTCCTCGTTCAAATCATCTTGGCTGATTGGCAACTCAAGCGTGCTTTGTGACGAATCGATTTGTATAATCTCTCCGGACGCGAGCTTAATGGACGCTGTGCCTTCTGGCAGATCGTCAATGTTGATAGTGGCAGTGAATATGCCCGTTGATTCATCCGTTTTCATGGAAAGAGGCTTGAGCGTCACAGGCTCGGGTGACTCTGCCTGCGAGGGGGATGCGTCCGTGGCCGTTGGGCTGGGCATGGCTGTGGCCGTTGGGCTGGATGTGAATGTGGAGGATGGCGCTGCGGACGTCGCCGAGATATCCTCGGCGGATGTCGCTTTTCTGACGCTTATCTCGACTGTTGCCGTTGTGGCAAGGTAATAATCGTCCTCCGCTTTGGTCACTGTCAGCACGGCCGTGCCCGGTCTGAGTATGGTCACTGTTCCGCCTGTATCGACACTGACAGCTCTTCCTGAAGTGACCGCATAGCTCACGATGCCCGATCCGCTGCCGCCATTGACAACCAAACCAAAGGGCGCGCCGCCGGAAGTGATTCTGCTCGGAATACCGTTTATCACCAGCGCACTCTGAGTCCCTTTGCCCACACTGATCTGTAGAGTCTTTTCTTGGCTCAGATAATCGGTGTCAACGGCCTTAACGGCGGTGATTACGGCTTCCCCCGGCCGAAGAACCGTCACGGTGCCCGTTGTGCTTACAGCAACAGCGCTGCCCGAAGCAACCTGATAGCTGTATGCGCCGCTGCCGCTGCCGCCACTGTCGATGATCTGGAACGGGGTGTCACCATAGGCGATAGACTCTGGCAGGGTAAAAGACAGAGCGGTTGTCTGCGCTGCTTTGTTTACTGTAAACGGGACTGTGCGAGATATCGGCAAATAGTTGTCGTCTCCCGTATTCGTGACTTTGATGATCGCGGTTCCTCCGTGAGCTATTGTCACTTTGCCGGAAGAGTCAACAGTCACAGCGTTGCCTGTGATAACGGCAAAGCTGAGCGAGCCGGTTCCGCTGCCGCCGCTGACACTAAGCTTAAATGGTGCATCGCCAAAGGTGAGCGTATCTGGAATCCCGCTGACTGTCAACGGTGTTTGCACCGCCTTGTTCACAACAATCGCTACGACTCTTTTCATCGTCAGATAATTGTCCGTATCGTTGGGCGTGAATTCCACATTATAGCCGGTATTGATAACCGTCGGCAGGGTATCCGGATTCTCCCACGTGAAGGTGCCAACGCCGCTTCCGCCCGTCAGCGCCGAGTCTGAAAGAAGCTGTCCGTATGTGAGACGAGCAGCGGTTGGATACACCACTGTGGGTACCGCTTTGTTCACGGTCATCGTCACATTCGTAGAAACAGGCAGATAATTGGTATCACCCGCTTTGGTGGCGGTGATTTGCGCCGTTCCTGCTTTCAGCACCGTCACGGTGCCGCTGGTGCTTACAGACACGGCATCACCCGATGCGACCGAGTAGCTGAATGCGCCGGTTCCGCTGCCGCCGTTGCCCGACAAATCAAAGGACGAATCCCCATAAGTCACTGTACCAGGTATTCCGCCAACAATTATCGCCGCCTGCGAAGCCTTTTGTACGGTAATGTCGACGATCTCAGAAGTGGTTAAATAATTATCCGTATCGTCCGGTGTGAACACCACACGATAACCGCTGTTGACGACGGTGGGAATTGTAGCGGGGCTTTCCCATGCGAAGCTGCCGTCACCGATGCCGCCTGTCAGCTCAGAATGCGAAAGGGGCTGTTCATATGTGATTTCGTCAGCCGTTGGAAAAGTCACAACCGGCGTGGCTTTGATAACAATTATGCTCACGTTCTTTGTCAATTCAACGCCCGTGTAGTCATAATTGTCGGTATCGCTGGGCGTAAACTCCACATTATATCCGCTATTGATAACGGTGGGGATGGTATCTGGATGCTCCCAAGCAAAGGTGCCTTCCGCGCTGCCGCCTGTCAGTGCGGAATCGGAAAGAGGTTGTCCGTATGTAAGTTCTGTGGCAGACGGGAATACAACCGTTGGAGGTATCGCCTTGTTCACGGTGATCGTCACATCAACAAAAACGGGGAGATAATTGGAATCACCCGCCTTGGTAGCGGTAATTTGCGCCGTTCCTGCTTTCAGCACCGTCACGGTGCCGCTGGTGCTTACAGACACGGCATCGCCCGATGCGACCGAGTAGCTGAATGCGCCGGTTCCGCTGCCGCCGTTGCCCGACAAATCAAAGGACGAATCCCCATAAGTCACTGTACCAGGTATTCCGCCAACACTTATCGCAGCCTGCTGAGCTTTTTGTACAGTGATGTCGACGATCTGAGAAGTGGTTAAATAATTATCCTTATCATCCGGTGTGAATATCACACGATAACCACTGTTGACGACGGTGGGGATTGTTGAGGGGCTTTCCCACGCAAAGCTGCCGTCACCGCTGCCGCCTGTCAGCTCAGAATCCGAAAGGCGCTGTTCATATGTGATTTCGTCAGCCGTTGGAAATGTGACCACCGGTGTGGCTTTGTTAACTGTTATGCTCACGTTCTTTGTCAATTCAACGCCCGTGTAGTCATAGTTGTCAGTATCGTTAGGCGTGAAGATGACGTTATAGCCGGTGTTTATAACCGGCGGCACGGTACTTGGATTCTCCCAAGCAAAGGTTCCGTCTCCGCTGCCGCCCGTCAGTGTTGAATCGGACAGCTGTTGTTCATATGTAATGGTACTCGCAGATGGGAACACCACCGTTGGGGGTATCGCCTTGTTCACAGTGATCGTCACATCAGCAGATACGGGGAGATAATTATCGTCGCCCGCCTTGGTTATGGTGATTGTTGATTGTCCGGCCTTTTCCACCGTCACGACGCCGCTTATATTCACTGACACGGCATCGCCCGAAGTGACGGAATAACCAAGGCCGGTTCCTGTGCCGCTGCCACCGTTGACTGACAGCATAAAGGATGCATCCCCATAGGTAACTGTATCGGGAATGCCGCTTATGCTGAGCGATGCCTGTTCGATTTTCGCAACCAAATAACCC
>JAEWQS010000118.1 GCA_023399095.1 Bacillota bacterium | reverse complement strand
TGAGAATGAACGATTGCTGGTGACCGACCATGGCGGCTTACACGTCTATCCTGAAAGTAACGTTGTGATACTTGACTATACGGTTTACGCGCTTAATTCTTTTGCATTGTCTGCGTTTGTTTCCTTCGGGGCAAAGCGCATTGCGTTATCACCCGAACTGTCCATGGCGCAGACGAGGCAATTGATGGCGGCGTATAAAGAAAAAAACGGTCAAACAGCGCCCGTGGAAGCGGTGCTTTGGGCGCGGCACGAGCTGATGGCGATACGCCACTGCGTGTTGTCTGGTGCTCTTGGAAAGGATTCATGCGGTTTGTGCAAAAAGAAGCGTTTTTATCTCGAAGATATTAAAGGTAATCACTTTCCGATCATCATGGATAAAAACTGCAAAAGCCATATTCTACACAGCCGCATTTCTGAAGCCAGCGCCAGTGAATACTTAGCACTTGGAGTACGGCATTTTCGCGTTGAGTTGTTTGACGAGGATGCCGCGCAAAGCAAAGCTTTGGCAGAACGCTTCCTGCGGCAAATCAACGGATAAGAGAAGATGTATGGAGACAATATACTCATTTAAACCTGTGGCAGACAGTCATAGCCGCCTATTGATACTGGGCTCTATGCCGGGAAAAGAATCACTGCGAAAGCACCAGTATTACGGTCACGCACAAAACGCATTCTGGAAGCTGATGTGCGCACTTTTGAATGAACCGTTTTATGAAGATTATGAAAATCGTCTTGACATGCTGCGCCGTAACGGCATCGCGCTTTGGGATGTGATCCAAAGCTGCGAAAGAGAAAGCAGTCTCGATTCTGATATCAAAAAAGCCGAGGCGAATGATTTTCCAGCCTTTTTTGCCGCACATCCTGGCATCAGACACGTATTTTTTAACGGCAACATGGCGTACAATACATTTGCACGGCAAGTGGGCATTGATTTTGCCAGTATTGCTTTTGAGCGTCTTGGCTCCACCAGCCCCGCCCACGCGATCTCTTTTGAAAAACGACTGGCGGATTGGAAACGCTTATTGACTTATATAGGGAGGCATAACGATGACCAGCTTTGATGAACTCTACAAAAAGGTCGTGACCGCGGCGGTGAAAAACGACATAGAAGCGCTGACGAAAAACGATTGTGATACGCATTCGCTCGATTGTCTGCTCAATCCCAAAGCTCATCCGCCTGTGGTGCGCCTAGGCGACTGTGGTTGCGATGAAGGCGAGTGCACTAACGTCTGTTTCTACAATGCGTTATCAAGAGATGAAAACGGCAATATTGTCATTATGGATAATTGTGTGGGCTGCGGCGACTGTATCGAGGCTTGTGATTCGCATAACCTCGTGGAGATAAAAGAGGTTGTGCCCATTTTCGAGCTGATTAATAAAGGTACGCCTGTTTATGCGCTGATTGCGCCTGCTTATTTAAGCCAGTTTGGTTCGGATATGACGCCGGGTCGGCTGCGCAGCGCTTTTAAAATGCTTGGCTTCGCAGGGCTTATCGAGGTGGCGCTGTTTGCGGATATATTGACGCTTAAAGAAGCGCTGGAGTTTGACGCGGCAATACAAAAGGAAGAAGACTTTGTTCTCACGAGCTGCTGTTGTCCGCTTTGGATCGGCATGATCGAAAAGGTTTACGCACAGCTGATACCGCACATTCCACCGTCGGTATCGCCCATGGTCGCAAGCGGCCGGGCGGTAAAGAAGCTGCACCCTGACGCAAAAACAGTATTTATCGGCCCGTGTATCGCCAAAAAGGCCGAAGCGCGGCAAGCAGATGTTGCGGACGCGGTGGACCATGTGCTCACATTCCGAGAGATGGCAGATATATTTGACGCGGCGGGCATCAATCCCCATGAACTTGAAGAGGACCTGCGGGATCATTCGTCTGCCGCAGGCCGGATATATGCGCGTACGGGTGGCGTCAGCAAGGCTGTGGCTGATACGGTTGAGCGGATCGCGCCGGGTCGCAAGCTGCCTGTGAAGGCGCGTCAAGCCAACGGCGTGCCCGAATGCAAGCAGATGCTCAAAGCGATCATGGAAGGCACAATCGATGCGAACTTTTTAGAGGGAATGGGCTGTGTGGGCGGCTGCGTGGGCGGACCGCGTATCATCATCGATAAGGATGAGGGAACAAAAAACGTGAACGAATATGCGGCGCGTACTGAGGAAAAAACGCCTGTCGACAACCCGTTTGTGTTTGAGATGCTGCGACGGCTGGGCTTTGATAGCACCGAAAGCCTAGTTAAAGAAAAAAATATGTTCATGAGAGACTTTGATAAGCGCCGATAACCGACTTTTGATACTGAGAACCAAGAGACGAAGCATCCGAAACTAAAAAGGAAATATATGACAATTCAAGCCATGATTAACGAATGAGTTTACATGGTTTGTTTTTTTTGCGGCAGAATAATAGCAGATCATCAAATGGAGGAAAACAATGAAAAAAGTGTCTTTATGGATAGGTACCGCAGATAAGCCAGATTTCCCGGAAATGACGCAAGACCATGCATGTGACGTAATCGTGGTGGGCGGGGGGCTCACTGGCATCACCACAGCGCTGCTGCTTGCGCGCGCTGGCGTCAATGTGGCCGTGATTGAGGCGGATACGATAGGCAGCGGCACAAGCGGCCATACCACGGCCAAGGTGACGGCGCAGCACGGGATAAAGCTCTCTAAGCTTTCCGACGGAAAAGCGCTCGCCTATTTCAATGCGAATGTGGCAGGTTTTAAGCTTATCAGATCATTGATAGACGAACTTGAAATAGACTGCGACTATGAGACGCAGGATTCTTATGTTTATGCGCTCAGCACGGCGGAGGAACGTGACGTGTCAAACGAGAAGGCTGCATACGAACGGCTGGATATCCAGACGGAGGTGGTGAAACAGACGTGGCTCCTGACCGACATTCTTTGTGCTTTGGAATTAAAGGATCAGGCTCAGTTTCATCCGCTGAAATATCTCTATGCACTGGCCGAGACGCTAAGCAAAATGAACGTACCAATATGGGAAAAGACAAAGGCACTTGATATCGAGAGAGATGATAAAGGCATCACAATACATACCGACAAAAACAAGATCACAGCAAACACAGTCGTCATGGCGACAGGATATCCGATGATCGAATTTCCGGGGCTGTTTTTTCTGCGGCTGCATCAGGAGCGGTCGTATATATTGGCCGCACAAAGGAAGGTTCCACAGGGCATGTTTATCAATGCGGGAAAACCGGTTCGGTCGGTGCGCTCGCATTCGCTGAGCGGGCAGTCATGGCTGCTCGTGGGCGGATTTGGACATCGTACAGCCAAGGAAGATCAGGAGGATACAGGCTATGCGCCGCTTGACGACTTTCTCAAGAAATCTTTCATAGGCGCTGAGGCGGCTTACGGTTGGTCGGCTCAAGATGGTATGACACTCGATCATATTCCCTATGTGGGCGGACTTTATAAGGAAGGGCCAAATATATATGTGGCCGCAGGTTATGCCAAGTGGGGCATGACAAACAGTGCGGCTGCTGCTTTGATGATCACCGACGAGGTAACAGGAAGCAACGAAATTGATGCTGATATCAGAGCGGTTTTCAGCCCGTTGCGTGTGGCGCCGGGCGCATCCGCCGGAGGCTTTGTAAAGCAAGCGGCAGAGGCCGTTTATGAATTTACGGCAGGGAATGCGTCTATACCCATCGGAATCGTGGACGATATTAAGCCCGGTGAGGGTGCGGTATTGCGCATAAACGGCCATGCGATTGCGGTGTATAAAGATAAAAATGGACAAGCCGTCACGTTTAAGGCGCACTGCACACACCTTGGTTGTCCGATGGAATACAATGCGGCAGAAAAGTCTTTCGACTGCCCGTGCCACGGCTCGCGGTTTTCAGTCGCGGGAGAAGTCATTGAAGGCCCGGCAATAAAACCACTGGAACATGCAGACGAGGAACTCTGAATATGGGTCGCCGCTTGCTGCCGTTTTCACCTGCAAGGCATCATGGCAAAGCATCCAGTCGTCCTTATTTTGAAGGATGGTATTTTAAGCAAACGTCTAAAGACGGCGCGCTTGTGGTGATCCCCGGCGTTTTTCAGGGCGCAGACAGCAGAGAAGACATTGCGTTTATACAATTGATATATGGCTCGCCACCCAAGAGCTACTACTTTACTTACCCCATTTGTGAGTTTTCCTGTCATCCGCGTCGGTTTGAGATGTGCATCGGCGGCAACTGCTTTTCGACAGAAGCGGTGAATCTCGATATACCTCAGATCGGATTGAACGCAGAGCTGCGTTACAGCGATCATGTGCCGCTGAAAACAAACATCGTGTCGCCAACGATCATGGGCCTTTTTCTTATATCCCGGGCATGCAATGCAACCATGGTGTGCTGAGCCTTTGGCACAGCGTAAGCGGGGAGGTGTGCTGCAACGAGGAAACGCTGATTTTCCACGATGCGGACGGATATATCGAGAAGGATTGGGGAGAGGCGTTCCCCGAGAACTGGATATGGATGCAGTGCGGAAGCGACAGTGAAGCGCTCATGTGCACCGTAGCGAGCATACCGATGAAAGCAATTCGTTTCACAGGCTTAATCGCCGTGCTGTGCACAAGAGAACGCCAATACCGTTTCGCCACTTATAACGGAGGGCACGTCCTCGGCTTCATCAAGAGAGATGATAGCCTCACGGTAGAACTGGCACGCGGCAATTATAGGCTCTGTGTTATCGCCCGAAACACCCGCTTTGGCACTCTTAAAGCACCCACAAAAGAAGGTATGAATCGCGAGATACAGGAGAGCGTGAATTGTGTTTACGACGTATCGCTGTGTCACGGCACACAAACCAT